>JBIJAD010000092.1:0-11636 GCA_044345955.1 Lysobacteraceae bacterium | reverse complement strand
CCCGCCAACACCGCGAAATTCGACACGCGTCTGCAGTTCAACCCCGACTTCCGGCTCAACGCCGACTGGCTGCGCACGCAGGACGGCCAGATCTATGGTGCCGACGGCGCGTTCCGACTCGGGCGCGAGGGCAACGGCACCGCGAGTGTTCGGGTCGACGAGCCCGCCAACACCGCGAAATTCGACACGCGTCTGCAGTTCAATCCCGATTTCCGGCTCAACGCCGACTGGCTGCGCACGCAGGACGGCCAGATCTACGGCGCCGATGGCGCGTTCCGACTCGGGCGCGAAGGCAATGGCACGGCGCGCTTCCGCGTCGACGAGCCCGCGGGCACGACGATGTTCGATACCCGGCTGCGTTTCGACAATGGTTTCGGTCTGAATGCCGACTACACCCGGCATCGCGACGGTGCGGTGTACGGTGCCGACACCACCTTCCGATTGGGTCGCGACGGCAGTGGTACCGGTGGTTTTCGCGTCGACGAGCGCACCGACACCGCTTCGCTGAATTCGCGGTTGCTGTTCAGCAACGGCAACACCCTGAATTTCGATCTGTCGAAGACGCCGCAGGGCATGGTCTACGGCGGCGACGGCAGTTTCGGGCTCGGCCGTGACGGCAAGGGCCTGGCGAGTTTCCGGATCGACGAACCGAACGGCAGTGCGCAGTACAAGCTCGGCGCCAGTTTCTCGAACGGCAATGCGTTCAATGCGCAGTTGATGGCGGATCGGCTCGGCACCTCGCTGGGCTTCGATGCGCGCCTGGGTTTCGACCGGGGCAACGGTTCGTTGGGGCTGGACGGCAAGTTCGGGCCGAAATCCAGCGATCTGGGCGCGTCGGTCAATTTCAGGAACAAGGATCTCGAATACAGCGCGCTGCTGCGTGCGGACAATGCGTCGGGCGCGTTCCGGGTGTCGGAGTTCGGCGCGAAGATCGCGACCGTCGGCAACGATCGCTACAAGCTGAGCGCGGAGGCCGGCTATCGCCCGGACACGCGCGAGGCCTACGGCAAGATCGGCCTGACGATCAGCTTCGGCGGCGGCTCGAAACCGTCGCGACCGATCACGCGTGCGGCCGAACCCGGCTTCGATCCCGAGGCAACGATCGATCGCGCGCTCGCGAACATGCGCGAAAAACAGGCGATTCTGTTGCGGCCGGACAACCGCGCGCTGTACGAGCAGGCGGTTGCCGGCGTGCAGAAGCTCAATCGCGAGGGCGCGCAACTGCCGGTGCAGGAAACCGCGACCAGTCTCGCTGCACTGGCGAAAGCGCAGGGCATCGACATCAAGTATGTCGCGCTGGGCAAACCGACCGCCGACGGCCGCCAGAATCTGTTCATCGGTGACGGCGATCCATCGCAACCCGGTACGCGTCAGGCCTTCATCGACAAGACCCAGGCCGCGACGACGCCGATGGACGACAGCCTGCGTCGGCTTTCGGGGGGGGCGACGCAGAAGACGGGCACGGAACAACCCACGCAGGATGCGCTCGTGCCGGCGGCGGCGCGCCGCGGCGGCTGACTTCAGCGCGATGCTCCGGAACGAATAACGCCCGGTTTCCGGGCGTTATTCGTCGAGTGCGATCGATGTCGCTGCGGCTCAGAGATTCTGGTAATTCGGTCCCGCGCCGCCCTCGGGCGTCACCCAGTCGATGATCCGGTACGGGTCCTTGATGTCGCAGGTCTTGCAGTGCACGCAGTTGGCGGCGTTGATCTGCAGACGCTTGCCGGCGTCGTCCTCGACGATCTCGTAGACGCCGGCCGGACAGAAGCGGGTGCAGGGGTTGCCGTATTCCTCGGCGCAGCGGGTCACGCAGACCGACGTGTCTGCCACGCGCAGATGTACCGGCTGGTCTTCGTCGTGCTCAGTCGCGGCGAAATACACGCCGGCGAGGCGGTCGCGCGGGGCGAGCGTGCGTTCGAGGTAGTCGCGCTTCGGCTGCTCGTGCTCGCCCAGTTTCTGCAGCGACGACCAGTCGGGCTTGTTCTTCAGCGTCCACGGCGAGCGCCCGCCGGTGACGGTTTCCCAGGCCGCGTTGAGCATGCCGAACCACAGCCCGCGCTTGAAGCCGGGCTTCACGTTGCGGACTTTCTTCAACTCGGCCATCGCCTCGGAGGCGCGCAGCTTCGCGTCGAACCCCTCGGGCGCGAGCGCGCTGGCGACGAGGTGTTCGGCGGCGAGCATGCCGGAGCGGATCGCCTGGTGCGTGCCCTTGATCTTGGGCACGTTGAGCAGCCCGGCGGTGTCGCCGATCAGCAGTGCGCCGGGCATTTCGACCTTCGGCAGCGATTGCCAGCCGCCGGTGACGATCGCCCGCGCACCGGCGGACAGGATGTTGCCGCCTTCGAGCAGCGGCTTGACCATCGGGTGGTTCTTCCACTGCTGGAAGGCTTCCCAGGGTTTGTATTCGGGATCGCGGTAATCGAGACCGCTGACGTAGCCGAGCGCGATCCGGCCCTTGTCGAGGTGGTACAGGAAACTGCCGCCGTAGGTATGACTGTCGGCGGGCCAGCCGAAGCTGTGCACGATCCTGCCGGGCGTGACCCGGTCTTCCGGCACCTGCCACAGCTCCTTGATGCCGATCGAATAACCCTGCGGGTCGCTGTCCCTGTCCAGCGCGAACCGCTGGATCAGACGCTTGGTCAGATGGCCGCGGGCGCCTTCGGCGAGCACCGTGACCTTCGCGTGGATGTCGATGCCGGCGGTGAAGCCCGGCTTGTGCGAGCCGTCCTTCGCGACGCCCATGTCGCCGATGCGTACGCCGATCACCTTGCCCGCGTCGTCATGCAGGGTTTCGGCGGCGGCGAAACCTGGATAGATCTCCACGCCCAGCGCTTCGGCCTGCGGCGCCAACCAGGCGCACATCGCGCCGAGCGAGACGATGACGTTGCCGTGGTTGTTCATGCCCGGCGGCACCGGCAACTTGCGGCCGCCCGTCTTGCTCAGCAGCCAGAATTCGTCTTCGGTGGCGGGCACGCAGATCGGCGGCGGATTGTCGCGCCAGTTCGGCAGCAGCGCATCGAGGGGGCCGGTCTCGATCACCGCGCCGGAGAGGATGTGCGCGCCGATGGTCGAGGCCTTCTCGATCACGCAGACGCTGATCCCGGGGTTCAACTGTTTGAGCCGGATCGCGAACGCCAGCCCGGCGGGGCCGGCGCCGACGGTGACGACGTCGTACTCCATCACGTCGCGCTCCACGACGGTGTGCTCGATGTCGGTCATGCGCTGCGCTCCACGGCGTGTGTTCGATCGGGAATCGGAATGGGGGATTTTCCGGGTTTGCCGCAGCCGGGGCAAATCGGCAGCATGGGCGGATGCGCATCCCCGACGATTTCAAGCGGATCGACCTGCCCGGCGCCGAACTGTGGTTCGCGCCGGCGTGGCTGGCGACGGCGGAGGCCGATGTCCTGTTCGCAGACCTGCGACAGGCGCCCGGCTGGGAAGTGCACCGGATCCGGATCTTCGGCCGCGAGGTCGATTCGCCCCGGCTCAGCCGCTGGATCGGCGATCCGGACGCGGTCTACACCTATTCGCGGACCCGGTTCGTGCCGCAGCCGTGGTCGCCGGTGCTGGACGGGGTGCGGGCGCGCCTGCAGGATGCGCTCGCGGTCGGCTTCAACAGCGTGCTGGCCAATCGCTACCGCGACGGCCGCGACCGCATGGGCTGGCACAGCGATGACGAGCCGGAGCTGGGCCCGCAGCCGTTCATCGCCTCGCTGAGCCTTGGCGCGACCCGGCGGTTCGCGCTCAAGCCGCGCGGCGAGGGTGAGCGGCTGGCGCTGGATCTGCCCCACGGCAGCCTGCTGCTGATGGCCGGGAACACCCAACGCCGCTACCGGCACGCCCTGCCGGGGACGGCGCGACCGGTGGGGGAGCGGATCAATCTGACCTTCCGTCGGGTGTTGATCGGCACAAGTGCTTGATCGAAAAGACGATTATGGGAAATGGGGCGTCCGCATGCCAGCGGAGCGGCCGGCTCGGGCTTTCCGCAAGTCGCTGAAATCGCTACAATCGCCGGTTCTCATCCATCAGTCGGTCGGCCCCACGCCGCCGGGAGCGCCATGGCCCGCATCACCGTTGAAGATTGCCTGCAAGTCATCGATAACCGTTTCGAACTGGTCATGATGGCCGCCAAGCGCGCCCGCCAGCTCGCCAACGGGGTCGAGCCGCAACTGGACAACAGCGAAGCCAACGACAAGCCGACGGTGCTGGCCCTGCGCGAGATCGCCGCGCGCCGGATCGACCAGAACTTCGTGGACGCGGTCGAGAAGTCCGAACGCGAGCGCAAGGAGCGCGAAGCCCTGGAGTGGGCCGCCGCCGAAGTGGTCGCCGACGACGATCTGTCCAAGGGCGACGATCTGTAAGCCTCCTGCAAGCCCGATCCGCGTTGCCGTACCTTCCGAAACCCCGCTCCGGCGGGGTTTCGTCGTTTCCGGGCCTTGTCTGCGATCGCGCGCCCGCGCGGCTCGGTGCGCGGGCCTTCCCCGATTCCCGCGTTTCCCCTTAGTCTTCGGCCATGAGTCAACTCGAGCCGATCCTGTCCGGACCCACGCCCGCGCCCGACGCAGAGCTGCCGGATTACGTGCGCGCGCTCGAGTCGGCAGCGGCGTATCTGCCTGCGGGTCAGCGCGAGACCCTGATCCGCGCCTGGCGGGTCGGCGCGGCCGCGCACGCCGGGCAGACCCGCAAGTCGGGCGAGCCCTACATCACCCATCCGGTGGCGGCGGCGACGGTGCTGGCGGAGCAGGGTGTGGACGTCGAGACCCTGGTCGCGGCGATCCTGCACGACACCATCGAGGACACGCCGCTGACCCGCGCCGAGATCGCCGCCGAATTCGGCGCGACCGTGGCCGAACTGGTCGAAGGTGTGACCAAACTGGACAAGCTGCAGTTCCGCGACCGTCAGGAAGCGGCGGCCGAGAGCTTCCGCAAGATGATGCTGGCGATGGCGCGCGATCTGCGCGTGATCCTCATCAAGCTGGCCGACCGCCTGCACAACATGCGCACGCTCGGCGCGCAGAGCGCCGAGGCGCGCAGGCGGATCGCGCTGGAAACCCTCGACATCTACGCGCCGATCGCCCAGCGCCTGGGCATGAATCTGATCAAGGCCGAACTGCAGGACCTCGGCTTCCGCGCGCTGCACCCGTGGCGGCATGCGGTGCTGGCGCGGCGCATCCGCACCCAGCCGGTGATGCGGCGCGAATCGATGGCCAAGATCGAGGCGCAACTGGCGCAGCGGCTGGGCAAGGAAGGCTTCCGTTTTCGCCTCATCGGCCGGGTCAAATCGCCGTGGAGCATCTACACCAAGATGCGTTCGGAGGGCAAAACCTTCGATCAGGTGATGGACGTGTTCGGTTTCCGGCTGGTCGTGGCCTCGGTGCCGGAGTGCTATCACGCGCTCGGCGTGGTCCATTCGGTGTTCAAGCCGGTGGACGGGCGGTTCCGCGATTTCGTGGCGATCCCCAAGGCCAACGGCTACCAGTCGCTGCATACCGTGCTGTTCGGGCCCTACGGTTCGCCGATCGAGGTGCAGATCCGCACCGAGGAGATGGACCTCATCGCCGAACGCGGGATCGCCGCGCACTGGTCGTACAAGCAGGGCGGCGACGTCACAGCGGCGCAGAACCGCGCGCAGTCGTGGATCGCCAATCTGATCGAGTCGCAGCGCGCGACCGGTTCGTCGCTGGAATTCCTGGAGAACGTGAAGATCGATCTGTTCCCGGACGAGGTCTATCTGTTCACGCCGAAGGGCGACATCATGGCGCTGCCGCGCAATTCGACGCCGCTGGATTTCGCCTACGCGGTGCATACCGATGTCGGCAACCACGCGGTCGCGGCGCGGGTGGACAAGAAACTGGTGCCGCTGCGCACCAAACTCGGCAGCGGCCAGAGCGTGGAAATCATCACCGCGAAATCGGCCGCGCCCAAGCCGCAGTGGCTGGAATTCGTGGTCACGGGCAAGGCGCGCACCGCGATTCGGCACCAACTGAAACAGCTCGAACACGAGGATGCGGTGCAGCTCGGCCACCGCATGCTCGACCGCGCGCTGGAGGACATGGACAGCTCGCTGGACCGCGTGCCGCAGGCGCGGCTGGAGAGTTTCCTCTCCGACCACCGCTATCCGCGTCTGGAAGCGCTGCTGGCCGACATCGCGCTGGGCAACCGCATGCCGACCCAGGTCGCGCAGGTGCTGGCGCACCGGCTGCCGGACCGGCGCGATCCGACGGCGCCGGCTTCCGGCCTGCTGCAGGGCGAGAAGATCCTGATCACCGGCGCCGAACGCGGCGTGGTCGCGTTCGCGAACTGCTGCATGCCGATCCCGGGCGACGAGGTGATGGGGTATCACACCGCCGGCCGCGGCATCGTGGTCCATCGTCTGGACTGCGCCAACGTCGCGGAATATCGCAAATCGCCGGAGCGCTGGGTCGCGATCGGCTGGGACCGCGAGGTCAGCGGTGATTTCCAGGTCGCGCTGCGGATCGAGGTCGAGAACCGGCCCGGCGTGCTCGCGCAGGTCGCCGCGGCGATCGCCCAGGCCGATTCCAACATCGATGCGGTCGAGTATCTCGACCGCGACCGCAATATCGCGGTGATCCGCTTCGGCATCGAGGTCAGCGACCGCACCCATCTGGCCGAGGTGATCCGCCGGGTGCGGCGCCTGACCGCGGTCCATGGCGTGCAGCGGTTGTAGGTCGCGCCTCGGCGCGAGATTGCGGCATGTCCGTTTGCCTCGGACGCGTATCGGAGCCGTTTCGATCATCGTTCGAGACGATCGGAGAGGCCGCAATGTCGGGCCAAGGCCCGACCTACACCGTTAAACTAGGTCAGTCTTCCACCAGCCGAGCGCATCACATGCCCCGCGAACCCATCCACACCTCCGATGCACCTGCCGCCATCGGCCCGTATTCGCAGGCCACCCGTGCCGGCGACATGGTCTTTCTTTCCGGGCAGATTCCGCTGGATCCGAATTCCGGCCTGATCGTCGAAGGCGACATCACCGCGCAGGCGCAGCAGGCGTTCGCGAATCTGCGCGCGGTCTGTCAGGCCGCCGGCGGTTCGTTCGACGACATCGTCCGGATCGGGCTGTATCTGACCGATCTGTCCGAATTCAACGCGGTCAATGCGGTGATGCAGGACGCGTTCCGCGCGCCGTATCCGGCGCGTTCGACCATCGAAGTGTCGGCGCTGCCGCGCGGCGCGAAGTTCGAGGTCGACGCGATCATGGTCCTGCGCTGAGCGACGACTGCCGCGCATCCTCCGCCCGCGCATGCCGTCCGCGACGCCCCGCCGCACGCCGCAGCTCGATCCGGCCGCGCAGCCGCTGACCGCGCTGGGCGGGGTCGGCGCCGCGGTTGCGGAGAAGCTGGCCGCGCGCGGGCTGACCACGCTGCAGGATCTCTGGTTCCACCTGCCGCGGCAGTACGAGGACCGCACCGCACTCACCCCGATCCGGATGCTGCAGCCGGGCCAGCCGGCGCAGGTCGAGGGCACGGTCGAAGCGGTGGAGAAAGGTTTCCGCTATCGGCCGGTATTGCGGGTCGCGATCGGCGACGAGTCGCACGCCACCCTGGTGCTGCGCTTCTTCCATTTCCGCGCGCAGCAGGCGGCGCAGTTCGTGCCCGGCGCCCGGGTGCGCGCCTACGGCACGCCGCGGCCGGGGCAGCAGGGTCTGGAGATCGTGCATCCGAGTTACCGCGTGCTCGGTGCGGGCGCGGAGCCGGAATTGAGCGACCGTCTGGATCCGGTCTATCCGACGATCGAAGGCATCGGCCCGGCGATGCTGCGCAAGCTGATCGGCCAGGCACTGCAGCGATTGCCGGACGAGGCCGCGATGCAACTGCTGCCGCCGGAACTGCTCGCGCGCGAGCAACTGTGCGCCGGGCTGCCCTCGCTGCGCGATGCGCTGCTCACGCTGCACCGTCCTCCGCAGTCCAGCGACGTGCAGGCGCTGCTCGCGGGCACCCATCCGGCGCAGCGCCGGCTCGCGATCGAGGAACTGCTCGCGCATCATCTCAGCCTGCGCCGGCGGCGGATCGCGATGCAGGCGCATCGCGCTTCGCCTCTGCGCGCCGCGGGCCGTGCCGATGCGCTTCGCGCCAGCCTGCCGTTCGCACTGACCGCGGCGCAGGAACGCGTGTTCGCCGAGATCCGCGCCGATCTGGCCAAACCGGCGCCGATGCTGCGCCTGGTGCAGGGCGATGTCGGCAGCGGCAAGACCGTGGTCGCGGCGATGGCCGCGCTGCTGGCGGTGGGCGAGGGTCGTCAGGCGGCGCTGATGGCGCCGACCGAACTGCTGGCCGAACAGCATCTGGGCAATCTGCGCACCTGGCTGGAACCGCTGGGCGTGCGCGTGGTCTGGCTGGCCGGCAAGGTGTCCGGCAAGGCGCGTGCGGCGACATTGGCCGAGATCGTCGATGGCCGCGCGCAGGTCGTGGTCGGCACCCACGCGCTGATGCAGGAAGGCGTCGCCTTCCACGACCTGGCCCTGGCCATCGTCGACGAGCAGCATCGCTTCGGCGTGCACCAGCGGCTGGCGTTGCGGGACAAGGGCAACAGCGGCGAGAGCGTGCCGCATCAACTGGTGATGACCGCCACGCCCATTCCGCGCACCCTGGCGATGGCGGCCTACGCCGACCTGGACGTGTCCGCGATCGACGAATTGCCGCCCGGGCGCACGCCGGTGCAGACCGTGGTGCTGAGCGCGGAGCGCCGGCCGGAACTGATCGAACGCATCCGCGCGGCCTGTCGCGAAGGCCGTCAGGCCTACTGGGTCTGCACCCTGATCGACGACAGCGACGAAGTCGTGGCCCAGGCCGCGCAGAGCACCTACGAGACCCTCACCCGGCAGATGCCCGAGCTGCGGATCGCGCTGGTGCATGGACGCATGAAGCCCGCCGAGAAACAGAAGACGATGGCCGCGTTCAAGGCCGGCGAGCTGCAGTTGCTGGTGGCGACGACGGTGATCGAAGTCGGCGTGGATGTGCCCAACGCATCGCTGATGATCGTCGAGAACGCCGAGCGCCTCGGGCTGGCGCAGTTGCACCAGTTGCGCGGGCGGGTAGGGCGGGGCAGCGCGGCGTCGAGCTGTGTGCTGCTGTATCAGCCGCCGCTGTCGCGGATGGCGCGGCAGCGGCTGGAAACGATGCGCGAGACCGGCGACGGGTTCGTGATCGCCGAGAAGGACCTCGAACTGCGCGGCCCGGGCGAGCTGCTGGGCACGCGCCAGACCGGTCTCGCCGCGTTCCGGATCGCCGATCTCGGCCGCGACGCGGCGCTGCTGCCGACCGTGCAGCGGCTGGGCGAAGCGTTGCTGCGCGAAGCGCCGGCGCAGGCAGAGCGGATCGTCGACCGCTGGATCGGCGGCGCGGCGCGTTACGCGGGCGCGTGAGCCTGCGACGCAGTCCGATCGCAGGCGTTCAGCACAGCCCGTCGCGGCGCTCTCCGGCTTCGCCGTCCTCGCCCTCGGTCGGGCAATAGATGTCGTGCAGGGTGCGGATCACCCGATGCACCGGGCCGGGCGCGACCGAGTAGTACACGCTCTGCGATTCGCGCCGGGTCTGCACCAGCCCGCCCTCGCGCAGCACCGCCAGATGCTGCGACAGCGCCGACTGACTGAGTTCGACCTCGGCGTTGATCTCGCCCACGGTTTTTTCGCCGTCGATCAGCAGGCACATCACCCGCAGCCGCTGCGGGTTGGACAGCGCCTTCAGCAGTTCCGCGGCCTCCTCGGCCTGGGCCTGCATGCGCGCGCCCAACGATGCCGGCGCGGTGCGGCGACGACGTGCGTTCATGCCGGGTGCTCCGTCGCGCCGCCGCTCTCGACCCAGCGCAGCCAGCCGCCGGCCAGCGACAGCGGGCGATCGAATCCCAGCCGCTTCAGCGCCTCCGCCGACAGCGCCGAACGCCCGCCGGTGCGGCAGTAGAGGATCACCGGTTCGCGTCGGTGCGACAGGTGCGGGTCGGGCTTGCCGGCGACCGCGGGGTGGCCGTCGACCTGGAACTCCAGCACACCGCGCGGGATGTTCACCGCACCGGGCAGATGGCCTTCGGCGAATTCGGCGGGCTCGCGCACGTCGATCACGGGCGTGCCGGCCGCCTGCAGGGCGCGCAGGCGCTCGGGGTCGATTTCCTCGATCACGGCGCGGGCCTGGGCGACGAGATCCTGGGCGGTGTAGGACATGAACGGTTCTCCGGGGCAGGTTGACAGTCTAGCGAATTCTAATTAAGATAACTCTAAATTAGATACAGGTCAATTGTCCGGGAGGGCGCCATGAGCGGCATCGTCGTGATCGGAGCGGGTCTGAGCGGGATGAGCGCGGCCTACGAACTGCGCGAGCTGCTGGGCAAGGATCACCGGATCACGGTGATCGGCGAGGGCGAGCGGTTCAGCTTCACCCCGTCGAATCCCTGGGTCGCGGTCGGCTGGCGCAAGCCTGAAGACATCACCCTCAAGGCCGGCGATCATCTGGCGAAGAAAGGCATCGCATTCCGCAGCGACGGGGTCGCGAAGATCGAGGCCGACGCGCATCGCGTGATCACCGGCGACGGCACAACGCTCGATTACGACTATCTGCTGATCTGCACCGGTCCGAAGCTGGCGTTCGACGAGGTGCCGGGCAGCGGGCCGCACGGCGGCCATACCCAGTCGGTCTGCACCACGCCGCACGCGCACCAGGCCTGGGAGGCCTACGAACGGTTCCTCGAAAACCCCGGCCCGATCGTGGTCGGGGCGATGGCCGGCGCCAGTTGCTTCGGCCCGGCCTACGAATTCGCGATGATCCTCGACGCCGATCTGCGCAAGCGCAAGCTGCGCGACAAGGTGCCGATGACCTTCGTCAGCAGCGAGCCCTACATCGGCCACATGGGCCTGGGCGGGGTCGGCGATTCGAAGGGGCTGATGGAATCGGAGATGCGCCAGCGCCACATCCGCTGGATCGTGAACGCGAAAGTGCAGGAAGTGCGCGAGGGCGAGATGCAGGTCGTCGAGCACGACGCGGATGCCCGCCCGGTGAAGGAACATGTCGTCCCGTTCCGGTATTCGATGATGCTGCCTGCATTCCGCGGCGTCGACGCGGTCGCCGCGGTCGAAGGCCTGTGCAACCCGCGCGGGTTCGTGATCGTCGACAGGCATCAGCGCAGCCCGAAATACGCGCGAATCTTCGCCGCAGGCGTGTGCGTGGCGATCCCGCCGGTGGAAGTCACGCCGGTGCCGACCGGCGCACCGAAGACCGGCTTCATGATCGAGTCGATGGTCACCACCATCGTCCGCAATATCCAGGCCGAACTGGCCGGCAAGCCGGCGACCTTCGAGGGCACCTGGAACGCGGTCTGCCTCGCCGACATGGGCGATACCGGCGCCGCGTTCGTGGCCCTGCCGCAGATCCCGCCGCGCAACGTCACCTGGACGAAGGTCGGCAAGTGGGTGCATCTGGCCAAGATCGCCTTCGAAAAATACTTCCTCTACAAGATGCGCCACGGCACCAGCGAGCCGGTGTACGAGAAATACGTGCTGAGCGCGCTGGGCATCGAGCGCCTGAAATGACCCGCAATGCAACCGGAGCAGAACGATGAATCTCGACCGTGCCGTGATGGCTTTCGCCGGCGTGATGATCCTGATCAGCCTGGCGCTGACCCATTTC
>JBIJAD010000091.1:0-11640 GCA_044345955.1 Lysobacteraceae bacterium | reverse complement strand
GCGGACGGGTTCGCGCCGGGCGAGGGGGTGGGGGCGGTGGTGCTCAAGCGGCTGGAGGAGGCGCTGTCGGACGGTGACCAGGTGTACGGGGTGATCGTGGGCAGCGGGATCAACCAGGACGGGGCGACCAACGGGATCACGGCGCCGAGCGCGGTGTCGCAGGAGCGGCTGGAGCGGGAGGTGTACGAGCGGTTCGGGATCGACCCGGCGCGGATCGGTCTGGTGGAGGCGCACGGGACGGGGACGAAGCTGGGCGATCCGATCGAGTTCCATGCGTTGAGCAACGCGTTCCGTCGCGACACGCCGCGGGTGGGGTACTGCGCGATCGGTTCGATCAAGAGCAACCTGGGCCACACCACGGCGGCATCGGGGGTGGCCGGGGTGCTGAAGGTGCTGCTGTGCCTGAAGCACGGGCAGATCGCGCCGTCGGCGAACTTCGCCGAGGGCAATCGGCACATCCGGTTCGAGGGCAGCCCGTTCTACGTGCCGACGCAGGTGCGGCCGTGGGCGGTGGCGGCGGGCGAGCGTCGGTGCGCGGCGGTGAGCTCGTTCGGGTTGAGCGGGACCAATGCGCACGTGGTGATCGAGCAGTCGCCGGTGGCGGCGCGGGCGAGCGTGCCGCGGCCGGGGTATCTGGTGGTGCTGTCGGCGCGCAACGCCGAGGCGCTGCGGCGTCAGGCGCAGCAGTTGCTGGCGTACTGCGAGCGCGAGCCGGCGCTGGACTGCGGGCACGTGGCGTACACGCTGCTGGTGGGCCGTCGGCACTTCGAGCACCGGTTGGCGTGCGTGGTGCGGCACCGTGCGGAGCTGATGCAGCGGTTGTCGAAGTGGCTGGAGCGGGGCCGGGCGCCGCAGGTGTACGCCTCGCGGGGCGTGGAGCTGGAAGGCGGCGGTCAGGCGGGCCTGAAGCGGTACGGACAGCAGTGCATGGACGAGTGCGCGGCGGGGCTGCCGGAGGCGGAGCATCTGGAGCGTCTGGGCGCGCTGGCGGACCTGTACGTGCAGGGCTACGAACTGGCCTACGCGACCCTGTTCGCGGGCCAGGGCTGCGGTCGGATCTCGTTGCCGACGTACCCGTTCGCGACCACGGTGTACTGGGTGGACCCGCCGACGGCGGCCGCTGCGGCGGCGATCGACGGCCGCACCCACCTGCATCCGCTGCTGCACGAGAACACTTCGGACGTGGAGGAGTTGCGCTTCAGCAGCGCGTTCACGGGCGAGGAGCCGTACTTCGAGGACGGTGCGCTGACGCAGGAGGCGCAGCAGGAGATGGTGCACCTGGCGCTGGCGCACGGTGCGGGCTGGGCGTCGTCGACGCTGCACGAGGTGCGCTGGGGCGTGCCGGCGCTGGCCGGACCGACGCCGCTGCGGGTGCATGTGGGGCTGTATCCGCAGGCGGACGGGACGATCGCCTACACGGTGTACGGCGAGGATGCGGACGGCGAGCCGGTGGTGTACGGCGACGGGTTCGCCCTGGAGCAGGCGCTGGCCGATGCGCCGGAGGCGGCGCCTGCGGCGGGCGGTGTGCCGTCGCGATCGGGTCCGGCGGAACTGGTGACGCTGGAAGAGCGCTGGATCGAGCAGGCACTGGCGCAGGCGGATGCGGTGGTGCCGCGGCGGGTGCTGTGTCTGGCGACGGACGCGGCGCGTGCGGGACAGGCCGCCGATGCGCTGCGTGCGCAGGCGGGCGGGACGGAGGTGCTGGTGGCGACGCCGGAGGGCGGGTCGCTGGCGGAGGTGGCGGCGCAGGGCGGGATCGACGCGGTGGTGTACGTTGGTTCGTTCGAGGTGGCGACCGACGAGTCGCACTGGCCGGGGTTGCTGTCGGCGCTGCAGGGTCTGTTCGCGGCGGGTCTGTCGTTCGGTCGGTTGCTGCTGTGCACGTCCTACGACGATGCGCTGACCCGCTGCCATGCGGAGTCGTGGATCGGGATGGAGCGTTCGCTGCGGGTGCTGGCGCCGCAGTTGCAGGTGGGAGTGCTGATCCAGCAGGGGGCGTTGAGCCGGGCGTCGCGGGTGAAGCGCTGGGGCGCGCGGGTGTGGTCGGAACTGACCGTGCCGACGCTGCGCAGCGTGCGCCATGCGGACGGTGTGCGCCACGTGCTGGAGGTGGTGCGTTGCCGTCTGCCGGAGCGCGGCACGGTGCTGCGCCGGGGCGGGGTGTACTGGATCACCGGTGGTGCCGGTGGTCTGGGCGAGCTGGTGGCACGGCATCTGCTGCGGCGGTATGCGGCGAAGGTGGTGCTGAGCGGCCGTCGGGTGCTGGACGCGGCGCAGGTGTCGGCGCTGGAGCGCTGGGCGGGCGAGGACGGCGGCGAGGTGCTGTACGTGTCCGCGGACGTGTCCGACGCGGCGGCGATGCGTCGCGGGGTGTCGGAGGCGGTGGCGCGGTTCGGTCCGATCGAGGGGGTGGTGCACGCGGCGGGTCTGCTGGAGCCGGTGAGCGTGCTGGAGAAGACGGCGGAGGGGTTCGCGCGGGTGCTGGCGCCGAAGGTGCGGGGGACGCGGGTGCTGGATCAGGTGCTGTCGGAGCAGCCGCTGCGGTTCGTGTGCTGCTTCAGTTCGAGTTCGGCGGTGCTGGGGGACTTCGGCAGTGGCGACTATGCGCTGGGCAACCGGTTCGAACTGGCGTATGCGCAGTACGTGTCGGGACCGGGGCATCGGATCGCGCTGGCGTGGCCGGTGTGGGCGGACAGCGACATGGGGGTGGGCGAGGAGGGCAGCCGGAAGCTGTATCTGCAATCGAGCGGCCAGCAGGCGCTGGAGGCGGAGCTGGGGCTGTCGGTGTTCGAACGGGCGCTGGGCCATGCGGGCGGTCAGTGCCTGGTGATGTACGGGCAGCGTGCGCGGATCGAAGGGCAGTGGGGGCTGGGTGAGGCCGCGGCCGACGCGGCAGCCGCAGCCGGCGAGGCCGTGCAGGCGGCGCCGGCGACACCGCCTGCGGCCTCGGCGACGCCGTCGGGCCGTCGGCGTGCGGAGCTGCGCGGTCTGAGCGTGGCGCAGTGCGTGCAGTGGGAGTTGAAGGACCAGATCGCCGGGCTGTTGCGTCTGGGTCGCGAGCAGATCCAGGCGCACGAGCATCTGGCGGACTACGGGTTCGACTCGATCACGCTGGCGCAGTGGGCGCAGCGGATCTCGGCGCATTACGGGATCGAGCTGACGCCGGCGGTGTTCTTCAGCCACACGACGCTGGAGAAGGTGTCGGAGCATCTGCTGTCGGAGTACCGAGCGCAGGTCGAAGCGCGTTATGCCGAGGAGGCGACGGCGACGGCCGATGCGCCGGCGGCGGTGGCGGTGGCGGTGCCGGTGGCGGCGGTGCGGTCGTCGCGACGTCCGCTGCGTGCGCCGGGTGCGATGCCGCGGGTGCGAGCGGTCGGCCGGTCGGGCCCGGAGGAAGCGATCGCGGTGATCGGTCTGAGCGGTCGGTTCCCGCAGGCGCGGACGATCGAGGCGATGTGGCGGATCCTGGAGGAGAACCGCGCGGTGGTGGAGGAGGTTCCGCTGACGCGTTTCGACTGGCGTGCGGGGTATGCGAACGGCACGCTCAAGAGCAAGTGGCTGGCGATGATGCCGGGGATCGACGAGTTCGATCCGGCGTTCTTCGAGCTCTCGCCGCGGGAGGCGGAGGCGACCGATCCGCGGCAGCGGCTGCTGCTGCAGGAGGCGTGGAACGCGCTGGAGGATGCGGCGTACGGGACGGCGCAGTTGGAGCGGCACACGATCGGGATGTTCGTGGGGGTGGAGCAGGGCGAGTACCAGTTCATGGTCGGTCCGCACGGGTCGCTGACCGGGACGCACGATGCGATCCTGGCGTCGCGGCTGTCGTACTTCCTGAACCTGCGCGGCCCGGCGATGGCGATCAACACCTCGTGTTCGTCGGGTCTGGTGGCGGCGCATCAGGCGTGCCAGAGCCTGCGTGCGGGCGAGTGCGACACGGCGATCGCGGCGGGTGCGTCGCTGTCGTTGACGGCGCAGGTGTACGGCGGGATGAGTCAGGCGGGGATGCTGTCGGAGGACGGTCGCTGCTACGCGTTCGATCGTCGGGCGAACGGGATGGTGCCGGGCGAGGCGGTGGTGGCGGTGGTGCTGAAGCGGCTGTCGCAGGCGCAGGCGGACGGCGATCCGATCCGTGCGCTGATCCGGACCAGCGGGATCAATTACGACGGACGGACCAACGGGATCACGGCGCCGAACGGTGCGTCGCAGGCGGCGCTGATCCGCAGCGTGTACGCGCGTGCGGGGATCGCGCCGTCGCAGATCGATTACGTGGTGACGCACGGGACGGGGACGCGGCTGGGCGATCCGGTGGAGATCAACGCGCTGCGGGAGGTGTTCGACGGCGAACGCGATCCGGCCTCGCCGCGGTGCGCGATCACTTCGACCAAGAGCAACTTCGGACACACGTTCGCGGCGTCGGGTCTGTTGAGTCTGGCGAGCGCGGTGCTGGCGCTGGAGCACGGGTTGATCCCGGCGAGCCTGCACTGCGAGGCGTTGAGCGACTACATCGACTGGGAGCGCAGCGCGCTGGAGGTGAACCGGCGCAACCGGGCGTGGCCGCGGTTGCCGGGTCGTCCGCGGCTGGCGGCGGTGAGTGCGTTCGGGATGAGCGGGACGAACGCGCACATGGTGGTGCAGGAACCGGCGCCGGAGCCGGCGCTCGCGGTGGTGGCGCTGCAGCGGGTGCCGCTGCTGGTATCGGCGAAGACGGCGCAGGCGCTGGGTCAGCGGCTGGAGGATCTGGGCGAGGCGCTGCGTGCGCGGGACTGGGATGCGGCGTCGCTGGTGGGGATGAGCCATACCCTGGCCTGCGGTCGTCAGCATTTTGCGCATCGTTGCGTGGTGATCGTCTCGGACCGCGAGAACGCGCTGCATCTGCTGTCGCAGGCGGCCTCGGGCGAACGCCAGCCGAACGTGTTCCGCGGGGTGGTGCCGCGGGAGTTCGAGGGGCAGTTGGCACTGGCGCAATACGCCGGGGAGCTGTTCGATCGCCTGTCGGACGCCGGCGAGGAAACCCAGGCGCAGGTGTCGCTGTCCGGTCTGGCGGACCTGCACTGCCAGGGTTATGCGTTGCCGTGGGAACGGCTGTACGGTGCGACGCCGCCGCGTCGGATCGCGCTGCCGACGTATCCGTTCGCGCGCGAGCGTTACTGGATCGAGGCGCCGACCACGACCGGCCGGCATCCGGATGCCGGTGTGCTGCATCCCCTGGTCCAACGCAACATCTCGACCTTGAGCACGGTTCGTTTCGCATCGACATTCCACGGCGACGAAGCCTGTCTGCGGGATCATCGTGTCGGTGGCGTGCCGACCCTGCCCGGGGTCTGTCACCTGGAAATGGTCCGTGCCGCGTGGCAGGCAGCATCGGATGGCGCTGCCGACGCACCGATCGAATTGCGCGATGTGGTGTGGATCCGGCCGCTGGCGGTCGCCGCCCGGGTCGAGGTCCGCGTCCAGCTCCATGAAGACGAACGCGGCGGATTCGGCTTCGAACTGCAGGAATGGAAAGACGGCGAAACCGCGTCGCTGTCGCAGGGCCGCCTGCAGGGCCTCGCATTGCCTCAGGCGGTGGCGCGCCTGTCGATCCCGACGCTGCAGCGGCGCTGCGGCCGCAGCCTCGACGGCGCGCAGTGTTATGCGCGACTCGTCGGCTCGATGCTGGACTACGGCCCGTCGCTGCAGGGGCTGGCGGCGATGCATCTGTGCGACGACATCGACGCGCCCTATGTGCTGGCGAGGATGCGACTGCCGGCGTCCGCGATGATGGAGGACCGGCGCCATGCGCTGCATCCGGCGATTCTGGACAGTGCACTGCAGGCCGCGAGCGGACTGTCGTTGCTGGCCCGACCGATCGAGGTCGGCGCAGTGCCGTTCCAGCTCGCCGCGGCCCGGATCTGGCGCGCGACGCCTACGGATGCATGGGCGCTGGTGCGCCCGAGCATCGAAGAGTCCGGCACGTTCGACATCGATGTCTCCGACGACGACGGCGCCGTGTGCGTGGAAATCCGGGGCCTGCGGCTGCTGACGCCGCAGCCGTCAGACGGAGGTACGCAGCGCAGGTCCCCGGAGGCGACCGTCCGGCGCGAGCTGCGCGGCGACGAGTTCTTCCTGCGCGATCACAATCGCGTGGTGCCCGGCGTCGTCTATCTTGAGATCGCGCGCGCGGCCGCTTCGCTGCGCGCCGGGCAGGCCATCGCGGGCCTGCGCAATTTCGTCTGGCGTGCGCCCCTGGGCGTATCCGACGACGGCGTCGTGCTGGATATCCGCTTCGACGACGCGGGCGATTTCACCATCGCGACGGAAGGCGCCGCGACGGTCTGCGCGCAGGGTTCGATCGATTCCGATCCTTTCCCGGCCGCCCCGACTTCCGCGCGATGCGACATCGCAGCGGTGCTCGACCGCTGTACAAGGCGGATCCCGGGCGCGGAGTGCCATTCCCTGCTCGGGGTCGCGCATGGCCCGAGCATGTTCGCGATCGACTGGGTCGCCTGCGGAGACGGCGAGGCGATCGCGAAACTCGAACGCCCTGCCGGTACGACGAGCGATGGATGGGACGATGGTCTCGATGCGTCCCTGCTCCACGGCGCCGTGCTCGCGGCGGTCGCTTGCTCGTTCGTGCAGGACGGCGAACCGCGCGAGATCCGGCTGCCCTTCGCGCTCGAAGCGATGCGCGTTCATGCGTCGCGCCTGCCAGACCTCTGCTTCGTGCACGTCCGCAGGCGTCTGACGCAAGCGGCAGCGCACACGGCATACGACTTCGACCTCGTCGACGGCGATGGCGGGTGTCTGGTGTCGTTCGAGGGATTCGTCGCGAAACCGCTGCCGGCAGAACCCGCGGACGGCGTCCTGTGCGCATTCCAGGTCTGGCAGGGAAGGGCATTGGCGCACGCCACTGCGGCGGCTGCGGAGGTCCTGTTCATCCTGCCGGCCGAACTCGCGCCGAAACGCGATGCCATCCTGCGGCAATGGCCGCAGGCGCGGGTCGTCCTCCTCGATCCGGTCACCTCGGCGAATCAGGTCGCGACCGGATTCCTGCAGGTGATGGCCCTGCTGCAGGAAGGTATCCGCAGCGCGGTGGGCCAGCGCGTGATCGCGATCGCCGCGGACGATGCGCCGCAGCATCTGCAAGCCGCACTCGCCGGCTTGTTCAGGACGGCGCAGGCCGAACATGCGCAGCTTCGCTGCAGCGTCGTGCATTGCGCAGCGTCCGCGCTGGACGATGTCGCCTGGCTGCGCGACGAAGTCGACGGCGGCGACGGCGAAGTCGTCGTGCGCTATCGACATGCCCCGGGCAGCGTCGTCCGCGAAGTCGAAGCCTGGTCCGAATCCGCGCAGCCCTGCGACCTCGCTCGCGGCGACGACCCGACCGGACTGCTGGGCGCCGGCGATATCGTCTGGATCACGGGCGGGCTCGGCGGTATCGGCAGACTGCTGGCCCGCTGGTTCGGACGCATCGCCGGTGTCCGGATCGTGCTGAGCGGCCGCTCCGTGCCGGCCGATGCCGACGCGATCGTGCTGCAGGCCCTGCGTTGCGACGGCATCGATGTCCGCTACGCGGCTTGCGACGTCGCCGATCGCCGGAGTGTCGAGGAAACGCTGGCCGGCGAAGCGTTCGCCGGCGGCACCCTGCGCGGCATCGTCCATGCCGCCGGCGTGCTGCGCGACGGCTATCTCGCGCGCAAGACCGCGCAGGACGCACGCGCCGTGCTGACGCCGAAGATCGACGGCGCCTGGGTCATCGACGAGGTCACGGCGGACATGCCGCTGTCGTTCTTCGCGCTGTTCTCCTCCATGTCCGCGGTGCTCGGCAACCCGGGACAGGCCGACTACGCCGGCGCGAACGCGTTCCTCGATGCGTTCGCGGTCTGGCGCAACCGGCTGTCCGAGCGCGGTGTCCGTCAGGGGCACGCCTGTTCGATCAACTGGCCGCTGTGGAAGGACGGCGGCATGCGGGTCGACGCGCAGCAGGCCGAGGCGACGCGTCGGCTCACGGGGCTGTCCGCGCTCGACACGCAACATGCACTGGCTGCGTTCGCCGAAGCCCTGCGCCAGCGTCATCCGCGCGTGCTGGTCGCGCAGGGACGACTGGATGTCATCCGGGCGACCGTCATTCGCAGCGGCGGGCCGCAGCGTTCGCTGCCGCCCCACGATGCGACCATGACGCCGGCGACCGCGACGTCGAAGGTCGCGACGAGCGCCGACGACGTGCCCGTGGAGCGATTGCTGCAGGAACTGGCGGTGGTCGCGGCCGAAATCCTCAAGGGCCGACCGGACGATATCGATCCGTCCACCGAGCTGTCGCACTACGGATTCGACTCGATCTACCTGACCGAATACGCCAATGCCCTGAATCGGACCTACGGTCTGCGCCTGATGCCGACGGTGTTCTTCGAATGCCCGACACTCTCGCGGCTGGCGCAGCATCTGGCGACGCATCACGGTGCGCAGTTGGCGTCGCGCTGGCGCGTCGAATCGGCGGCCGAGAACCCGCGTGCGACCGCGGAACCGCGACCGGCGCCTTCGCGCATCGCGGGCCGGATGCCGGCCCGCACGCGAGTGGGCACGCCGGTGCAGCCGGCGCAGACGCCTGCAGCGTCGCGGGAAGCGATCGCGGTCGTCGGCATCAGCGGACGTTTCCCTGGCGCAGCCGATATCGGCGAATTCTGGGCGAAACTCGCGGCCAATGCCGACCTGATCCGGGAAGTGCCGGCCGAGCGATGGGGCTGGATGCCCGGGGCGGATGCGTTGCCGGCTGCCGTTCGTCTGGGCGGATTCATGGACGACGTCGACTGTTTCGACCCGCTGTTCTTCGGGATCGCGCCGATCGAAGCGGTCGCGATGGACCCGCAGCAGCGGCTGTTCATCGAGTCCGCATGGGCCTGCATCGAGGATGCCGGCTATCGCCCGGGCGCGCTGGCCGGTACCCGCACCGGCGTGTTCGTCGGCGTCTCGACCTCCGACTACAAGGATCAATGCCAGTTGGCCGGGGCATCGCTGCAGTTCGGAGGCGATTCGGCCTTCCACTTCATGATCGCCAACCGTCTGTCCTATCTGCTGGACCTGCACGGGCCCAGCGAATCGGTGGACACGGCGTGCTCCAGCTCGCTGGTCGCGATGCACCGTGCGATCGGCGCACTGCAGTCCGGCGAATGCGAACTCGCGCTGGTCGGCGGTGTCAACGTGATCGCCAATCCGATCAACAGCGTGCGCGCCTTCGAGGCGGGCATCCTGAGCAGCGACGGACGCTGCAAGACCTTCGATCAGAGCGCGGACGGCTATGGCCGCGGCGAAGGCGTCGCGGCGCTGATGCTGAAACCGCTGTCCAAGGCGGAAGCCGATCTCGACCATGTCTACGGATTGATCCGCGGCAGCGCGGAAAACCACGGCGGCCGCGCGGCGTCGCCGAGCGCACCCAATCCGGTCGCCCAGCAGCGACTGCTGGTCGACGCCTACCGGACGGCGGGCATCGATGTGCGCACGGTCGGTTATCTCGAAGCCCACGGCACCGGCACGGTGCTCGGCGACCCCATCGAGTTCAACGCGCTCAAGGCGGCGTTCCACGAGCTCGACGATCGCCGCGACGATGCGCACAAGCGCACTGCCTACTGCGCGATCGGTTCGGTGAAGACCAACATCGGCCACCTCGAAGCGGCGGCGGGCATCGCCGGCGTGATCAAGGTGCTGATGATGATGCGTCACGCGACGATCCCGGGAAATCGCCATCTGCATGCGCCCAACGGCTACCTGGAGATCGCCGGCAGCCCGTTCTACCTGTCGGTCGAGTCGCATCCGTGGGAAGCGCCGCGGGATGCCGACGGCCGGCCGCTTCCGCGTCGCGCCGGCGTCAGCAGTTTCGGTATCGGCGGCGCCAACGCCCACGTCGTGCTGGAAGAATATCGGCCGATCGGGCGCAGCGATTTCGCGCCTGCGACAGGGCCGGCGCTGGTCGTGCTGTCGGCGAAATCGCGCGATCGTCTGCACGAGGCCGCCAAGCGCCTGTTGAAGGCGCTGGAGGACATCGACGATGCGGCCCTGCACGACCTCGCCTACACCCTGCAGATCGGCCGCGAAGCCTTCGAGTACAGGCTGGCCTTCGTCGCGGGCTCGGTGCCCGACCTTTCCGCCGCCTTGCATGCCTGTCTCGCCGATACGCCGTTCGACGGATTCGAGCATGCGGCCGGCAAACATCGCGACCTCGTCGGCGGCATCGTCGATGAGCGGATGCTCGAATCCATGGTCTCCGAATGGATCTCGCGCGGCGAATACGCGAGGCTCGCGGAGCTGTGGACGAAAGGACTTTCCATCGACTGGCGCGCGCTGCACACCGGCGAACGACGGCAGCGCCTGAGTCTTCCGACCTATCCGTTCGCGCGCGAGCGCTACTGGGTCGAATTGACCCCGCGCGCCGACGCGGCGCCCGCGAAGGAGATGCCGCGGCGCGAACTCGAGGCGGCCGACGGGGTCGCGCTGGAACGATTGCTCGATGACCTGCTGGCCGACACGGTGACGCTGCAGGACGCGTTGTCGCACATCGACGGACTGGCCGCAGGACGTCAAACCCAGGGACAAATCCCATGAAGTTTTCGGAATTCGTGCTGCGCGAACTGAAGGCGGGCCGCCTTTCCAAGGCGCAGGCGATGCAATTCCTGACCTATTCGCAGGCTTCGACGCAGACCGAGCCGCGGCTGCATCCGCTGTTGCACCGGAACACCTCCGATCTCTACGAGCTGCGGTTCTCGTGCGGCTTCGGCGGCGACGAATTCTTCTTCCGCGATCATGTGATGGCGGGGCGCCGGATCATGCCCGGCGTGATCTGCCTGGAAATGGCCCGCTTCGCCTTCGAGCAATGCGCGGGCGCGGACGACGCGACGATCGAACTGCGCGATGTGACCTGGCTGCACCCTGTCGTCGCCGAAGGCGCGGTCGGGCTGGAGATGGTGCTCGAATCGCGCGAGGACGGAACGATCGCGTTTGCGCTGCATTCCGCCGGCGGAGACGACACGCCGCACGCGATGGGACGCGCACAGGCTTCGCCGCGCGAGACGACCGTCGAGACGTTCGACATCGAGGCGCTGCGCGCTCGCGCCACGCGAACCATCGATGCGGCGGATTGCTACCGGATTCTCGCCGAGGCCGGACTGGCGTACGGCCCCGCGCATCGGGCGATCGATCGCATCGAACGCGGGGTCGACCGCGATGGCGTCGATTTCGCGATCGCCCGGGTCGCGTTGCCCGACTGCGTCGCCGCAACGCGCGGCGATTACGTCCTGCATCCCAGTCTGATGGACGGTGCGCTCCAGGCCGGCGTGGCGCTGATGCTCGGCGGCGAGGAGGAGGGCGCCGCAGCCCTGCGTCCGATGTTGCCGTTCGCGCTGGATCGGCTGCAGGTGTTCGCACCGACCCCCGATGTCGCCTGGGTCCGCCTGCGTGGCCGGAATTCGCGCACGCTGTCGCCGGGCACGGTGGTGTTCGACGTGGATGTATGCGATGCGTCGGGCCGGGTCTGCGTGCGTCTGCAGGGGTTGACCTCGCGGGTGCTGGGCGATGCGGCGGATCCGGTCGATACACAGTTGCTGACCGCGCGTTGGGATGCACAGACGGCGGTGCCGGATGCGGCGCCGGCGGCGACGCGGGTGGTCTGCG
>JBIJAD010000090.1:0-11649 GCA_044345955.1 Lysobacteraceae bacterium | reverse complement strand
CCGAGCAGCCCGGCCGCGCCCTTGCTCGCCAGACCGCTGCCGATCGCGCCGGCCGCCAGGGTTTCGGCGCCGGCCGCGCCGGCACCGACGGCACCGGCACCGATCGCCGTCGCTGCCGCTGCGGCCGCCGGTTTGCTCGCGATGCCCAGGCCGGTGATGACCGCCGCGGTGAACGCCGCCGACGGCGCCGACGCGCGCGCGAATTCGCCGAAGCGGCGGATCAGGTCGTCGCGCACCAATTGGCGCGCGCGCGACAGCCGCTTGCGCACCGCGGCGTCGGTGATGCCCAGCAGCGTCGCCACCTGCTGCGAACTCTGGCCTTCGCGATAGAACAGCAGCAGGGTTTCGCGGCTGTCCTCCGGCAATGCGGCGATCAGTTCGGCCGCGGTGGCCTCATGTTCGTCCTCCAGCAGCTTCTGCATCGGCTGCGGGCCGGGGTCGGCGGCCATCGCCAGCGCCAGTTCGGCGTTGGGGCCGTCCAGCGGCTGGTCGCGGTACTTGCGCAGATGATCGCGGGCGAGATTGCGCGCGATCTGACGCAGCCAGGGCAGGAAACTGTCGGGGTTGTGCAGCCGTTCCAGATGCTGCCAGGCGTTGAGGAAAGCTTCCTGGGCGATGTCCTCGCTGGCGCTCACGTCGCGGGTGATCGCCAATGCCACCGCGGTCACGGTGTTCTGGCAGGCGGCGACGATCCGGCCGTAGGCGGCGTGGTCGCCGCCGCGGGCGGCGGGCAGTTCGCGCTGGATCAGATCGTCGATGGCGAGGGTGGCGCTGGTCATGGGGGCGGTCCGGGAAGGCGGGCGGTCCTGACGACGTCCGCCGGGGAAGGATGATGCCAAGACGCCGCGGTGTCCGGAATGTGACTTCCGGCCCTCAACCCGCTGTCAACCGACGCCGCGCCGGGCCGTTCATGGGCACATCCGGGCCGCCGGCCCCGCCACGAGGATTCCCCATGCACCGCACCGCACTCATCGTGTTCGGCCTGGCCGTCGCCGCCGCCGCGCTCCCGCTCCAGGCCCAGCAGGCCGCCGGCGCCCCGGAACGACCGGCCCGCCAGGCCAAGGTCGACACCAACGGCGACGGCGTCATCGACCGCAACGAAGCCGCCGCCCATCCGAAGCTGGCCGAGCGCTTCGATCAGCTCGACCGCAACAAGGACGGCCGCATCGGCCCCGAGGAACGCCCCCAGCGCGGCGGCGAGGGCGGCCGCGGCGGCGGCATGGCCGCACTCGACACCAACGGCGACGGCGCCATCGACCGCAGCGAAGCGGCCAAGGCCCCACGCATGGCCGAACATTTCGACCGTCTCGACGCCAACAAGGACGGCCGGATCACGGCCGAGGAACGCCCGCAGCACCGCGGACGCCACGGCGGCAAGGGCGGCGGCATGGCCCGGCTCGACCGCAACGGCGACGGCAGCCTCACCCGCGACGAGCTGGCCGGTCGCGAACGCATCCTGCAGGACTTCGACATCGTCGACGACAACCGCGACGGCCGCCTGAGCCCCGAGGAGATGAAGGCCTACCGCATGGTGCTCCGGGACGAAGCCCGGGCGCGGCAGGCGCGCTGAGCGCGATCAACGAACCGACCGCATCCCCGCACACGGCGCGCCCTCACCGGCGCGCCTTTTTTTGTGTCCGTGTTTCGTGTTTTTTTCGTGGCCGCCCTTCAGCCCCTGTCGGCCCTCCCGGGTCTTGCATGGACTGCAGCACAAGTACGATTACTTCGGTCACGCAAATGCAGAAAGGCCGCCTTTTTTGAAAGGAATGAAAAATGAAAGTCACCCCCAAACAAGTCGAGACGGTCCTCGTGCTGCCCGCAAAGAAGCGTTTTGAAAACTTCATAAAATTGGTTGCCGACTGGCAAGAGGTATGGGGCTTGTATCAGGATGGTTGGGCACTTGCTGCTGATGACAATGGCGTGGCCGTTTTTCCTCTTTGGCCAGCAAAAGAGCATGCCGTTGCGTGCGCCAAGGACGAGTGGGAAGGTTTCGAGCCGAGAGCGATCAGCCTGGACGATTTGATGAACGCCCTTTTGCCGAAGCTCGATGTGGACAAAATGCTTCCCGGCGTATTCTTTACCCCCACCAGTAGAGGCATGATGCCGTCGATCGATGAATTCCGGGAAGCGATCGAAGCTGAGCTGGAGAATTATTGATTTTGCGGCGTAACAGGATCGGCGGCCGGAATGGCCGTCGATCATGTCAATGGGAAGAAGAAAGAACGAATGGCGCCTTGTCCGGTTCTGTAGTCATGTGCGGCTGACGCCATATCTGTATGAGTCGGAATGGAGGCGGATAAAGTGATGTCGAAAAACTACGAATTTGTTGCAAGTCATGTGTTCTCTGACAACGACGGCGTGATGTGTGTCGTCGGCTTTGCCGACGACGAATTCAATCCGTCGAGGTTCGTGCTTATTCAAAAGTTGCTTGCGCCAACCGAAAGTGAGCGGGCGATGGGGCTGGGTGGAATACATCTTCAGATAGAGGACGAATCGAGATCCGCTTATGGAGCCATCTAATCCGTTCAGATTGGGGTCGCGAGCGTCAGGATTTCACTGCGACAAGAAGCAAGATCGATCTTGAAAATAGACGGAGATATAGAAATCAATTGCACGCATCCTGCATTTGAGAGGTCGATGTCCGAAATGAGGAAGATGTGCGAACTGGACGGAATTCCGCTCACGACTTGACTTGCGCGAAATGCGCGTCTTGGGTCAAATTCCAACGCGTCGTCGCCTCGATCTTGTTCTCGTTAACCACGGATTGCGATGCAGGAAGAAGGCGGAAAGTGGATCGATGGCTTTTCGAGTCGTTGCAGAGTCAAACCCTTCGCATCCTGAAGAATTGGCCGCAGCATTCGAATCGAAAAAACGCTCCGTAAAAAACGGCGGCCTAATAGCCGTCGTTCTCATTCGAAGCTCGTGAGGCGAGTGTTCGAGATCAGGATCATGTCCAGACATTCAATCTTCGCGGCAGCCGCTGTCGCCCTGCTTTTCTCTGCCGATGCGCAGGCGAACGATCCGGTCCGCATCGACGCTTCGTCGGGCGCCGCGGCGGCCAGCTTCGCCCGCATGATCGAATCCTTGCCGAAAAACGAACGGCAGGAACTGCAGATCGCCATCCTGGTGTTGAACATGTACGGCGTTTCCAGCGTCTACGAGGCCATCAAGGACCCCGCGCTTCGGCACCCGTCCATCGAGCGGATCAGGGATCGGGTGGCGGGCATGACGGCGGACGAGATCATCGGGTCGTCGAAAGAAGTGACGAGTATCGAGGTCAGGGCCTCGTCGCCATGACACCGTTCGGCGGACGGGGCCGGTGCGCGTTCATGCGCCCGCCTGGGCGGCGCACTGCGAAAACCCCGGCGGTCACATCACGACCGACGTCACCCGCCAGCGCACATCCTCGCGCCGCACTTCCAGCGTGCGGGTCTGCGTTTCGCGATCCTCGGCCGTGGCGGCATCGGCGATCTCCACCACCACCGTGCCCGCACCGGAACCGTCGGTGCGGTAGTCGCGGATCCCGATCCAGACCGCGTCCGCGGCGGGGGCGGTGCAGGCCGACTGCGGTCGCGCGCGATCGCGCTCTTCGGCCTGCAATTGTTCGAGCACGGTGTCGGACGGGTCGCCGCCGTCCACCGACAGGCAGGCCACCGCGGCCTCGTGGGCGCGCAGTTCGACATCGATCAGCATCGCCGCCAGCGCGCTGGGCGTGGCGACGGTGTAGCGGCCTTCGTTGGCCGCCGCGGCGGGTGCGTTCGCGGCCGTCGTCGCGGTGTTCTGCGCGGGTTTGCGCCAGACGAACACGCCGAGACCGAGACTGAGCGCGATCACCAGCAACAGGCCGGCGCGGATCCGGAACGCGCGTCGACGGCCTTTCGCCTCCTCGTCGCTGCGGTCGCGCAGCAGCAGCGTGTCCGGCAGATAACTCGTCGGCGAACGGCCCGAATCGAGCAGACCCATTTCGCGCAGCAGCGCGCGGGCCTTCGGCTGGTCGTCGGATTGCACCACCCACACCGCCGCCTGCGGGCCTTCGTTGGCGGAATCGCGATAGCTGAAACTGCGCCGGCGGTTGCCCTGGAACGAGCGGCCGTGGGTGACGCGCACCTCGATGCCCTGTTCCTCCAACAGTTTCGCGACCTTTTCGACATTTTCCAGCCGCAGGCTGGTGAACACCTGACGCATCTTGCCTTACCCCTTGCGCGTGTCGTCGGCCAACACCCGGATCATCCCTTCCTGGCTGGTGCTGGCGATCAGATGCCCGGCGCGGTCGAAGATCTGCCCGCGCGCCAGCCCGCGCGCGCCCTGCGCGCTGGGGCTGTCGATCGAATACAGCAGCCATTCGTCGGCACGGAACGGGCGGTGGAACCACATCGTGTGATCGAGCGAAGCCATCTGCACGTTGGGTTGGTAGTAACTGATCCCGTGCGGGAACGTGGTGGTGCCCAGCAGATGGAAATCCGAGGCGTAGGCCAGCAGTGCGCGGTGCAGTTCCGGCGCATCGCCGACGCGTTCGCTCAGCTTGAACCAGACCTGCTGGAACGGCGGCCGTTTGGGCGGATCGAGTTCGTCTCGCGGATAGATCGGACGGAATTCGAACGGCCCCATGCGGTCGAGCCAGCGCCGCACCTTGCTCGGCAACTGCGCCAGCTTTTCCGGCGGCAGCGGGCGGGTGGGCTCGACGTCTTCGGGCATCGGCACATGCGGCATCGGCAGTTGGTGTTCGGCGCCGTCCTCGGAGACCTGGAACGAGGCTGCGCAGACGAAGATCGGCTGGCCGTGCTGGATCGCGGTCACCCGACGCACCGAGAAGCTGCCGCCGTCGCGGGTGCGGTCCACGTCGTAGACGATCGGATGTTCGATGTCGCCGGCGCGCAGGAAATAGGCGTGCAGCGAGTGCGCGGCGCGCGCGCCGCGGTCGGCGTCGGCCGAATCGAGCGTCGCCTGCGCCGCCGACAGCGCCTGGCCCAGCACCTGGCCGCCGAACACGTACTTGGTGCCGATGTCGCGGCTCTGGCCGCGGAACAGGTTGTTCTCCAGCCGCTCCAGCGACAGCAGCTCGATCAGTTCGGAGACGGGGGAGGTCATGAGGGCACCGGCGGGACGACCCGGCGATTATAGGCCCCCGGTGCGGCACGCACCGTTGCCGCGATGCGTGCGCCGCGGTCGCCCGGGCGTGCCACCCTGCGCTTCCGCCCTGGTCAGGAGCCGACCATGACCCGACTCGTCGCGCCCCGCGTCCACGACATCGGCGATTTCGAGGTGCGGCGCGCGGTACCTTCGATCCAGGCCCGCAGCGTCGGCCCGTTCGTGTTCGTCGATCACATGGGGCCGGCCATCTTCGCGCCCGGCCACGGCATCGATGTGCGCCCGCACCCGCATATCGGCCTGGCCACCGTGACCTTCCTCTGGCAGGGCCGCCTGCGTCATCGCGATACCCTCGGCACGATCCGCGACATCGGCCCCGGCGACGTCAACTGGATGACCGCCGGCCGCGGCATCGCCCATTCCGAGCGCACCCCGCCGGACGCGCGCGAATCCGGCCAGCCGGTGCACGGCATGCAGACCTGGGTCGCGCTGCCGAAGTCCGCGGAGGAGACCGCGCCGGCCTTCCATCACCATCCCGCGGCCACGCTGCCGCGGATCGAACGCCCCGGCACGCTGCTGCGGGTGATCGCCGGCCGCGCGTTCGGCGAGGAAGCGCCGGTGGCGGTGTTCTCGGACACGCTCTACGTCGCGATCGATCTCGACCCCGGTGCGGAACTCGAACTCGATGCCGCGCATCGCGAGCGCGCGCTGTATCTGCTCGAAGGCGAGGCGCAGCTCGACGGCGCCGATCTGCCGGCGATGCATCTGCTGGTGCTGGACGACGGTGTCCGCCACCGTCTGCGTGCGAAGACCGTCGTGAAGGCGATGCTGCTCGGCGGCGAACCGCTCGATGCGCCGCGCCACATGTGGTGGAACTTCGTGTCCTCGTCGAAAGAGCGCATCGAGCAGGCCAAACGCGACTGGGTGCTCGGCCACTTCGGCCACGTGCCCGGCGAGACCGAGTTCATTCCGCTGCCGGAGCGGTGACGGCTCCGCTTCTTGTGGGAGCGACGCAAGTCGCGACTTTCCGAGCCATCCGTGGGAGCGACGCAAGTCGCGACAGACTGCGGAAAGCGTATCGGTGAATCGTCGCGACTCGCGTCGCTCCCACAATCTGCTGCGGCTGCGCTCAGGGCATCAACCGCTCCCAATCCACGACTTCCATCACCCGCGGCCACGGGAACAGCGGCCCCGGGTCGCGTTTGCGCGGGACCCGCATGTTCGGGTCGTCGAGCGCCGCTTCCAGTTCGCGGTCCAGGTCTTCGTGCCCTGTGATGTACTTCACCGTGGGGAATTGCGCGCGCAGGTGGACGAGCAGGGCGAGCAGCGCGGCGATCTGCGCTTCGGGATAGGGTTCGTCCATCGCCTGATGCTTCGAATCGCGCCAGTGCGGGTAGCGGCCGGTGTTGACCAGCTCGATCCCGATCGAGCGCGGGTTGTAGCCGCGGACGTGATGCGCGATGCGGTCCGGGCGCACGTAGAGCACGATGCGGCCGTCGCGGTCGATGTAGTAGTGGCCGCTGTTGCCGGTGCCGCTGCCCTCGTAGAGCACGCGCTCGCCGAATTCGCGGGCCGATTCGAGCGTCGGCGTTTCGGTGCAGTGGATGACGATCAGATCGATCTGCGACAGCGGCCGCGCGTCGAGCTTCAGCTCGTAGGGCAGGGGGTCGATCTCGACAGGAGGCAGCGGCGGGAGGTCGGGCAGCATGGGCCGGATGCTAGCATTCGCGGATGCCTCTGCCGCCGCCCGGTTCCGAACTGCACCGACTCATGACCCGTTTCCCGCGTACCGGCGAGGTGCGCTGGATCGGCCTGCGCCCGGCCCGCGACGTGCCCATGTGCGAGGTCGACAGCGCCGAGGCCGTCGCCGGCCGCGGCCTGGTCGGCGACCGCTACGGTTCGGGCAGCGGCAAGCGCGGCATTACCCTGATCCAGGCCGAACACCTGCCGGCGATCGCCGCGCTGGCCGGCCGCGACGCGGTGGCGCCCGCGACCCTGCGCCGCAATCTCGTCGTGGCCGGGCTGCCGTTGATCGCGCTGAAGGGGCGGCGATTCCGGATCGGCGAGGTGCTGTGCGAGGGCATCGGGCCCTGCGACCCCTGTTCGCGGATGGAGGAGGCGCTCGGTCCCGGCGGCTACAACGCGATGCGCGGCCACGGCGGCCTGTGCGCACGCATTCTGGAAGGCGGCACGCTGCGCGTGGGCAATGCGGTGACCTGGGTCGAGGACGCGGCATGAGCGCCATCGACGGCAGCAAAGGCCACTGCATCCTGTCCCACGGCTTCGAAAGCGGCCCCGACGCGACCAAGGTCACGGCGCTGTCCGCGGTCGCCGAACGCTTCGGCTGGAGTCACGAACGCCCCGATTACGGCGATCTCGACGCGAAGCGCGAGGTCAGCACGGTTGGCGACGTCCCGGCGCGGCTGGACCGCCTGCGCGGCCTCGCCCGCGCCGCCGCCGCGCGCGGGCCGCTGGTGCTGGCCGGATCGAGCCTCGGCGCCTGGATTTCGGCGCGGGTCGCGCTGGAACTGGCGGCCGATGGTCTTGCCCCGAAAGCCCTGTTTCTGATGGCGCCGCCGCTGACGATGGGGCCGCTGCCGGCGCTCGATGCGCCGCCGGTGCCGATCTCGATCCTCCACGGCTGGGACGATGAATTGATCCCGGCCGAAGGCGTGGTCGCGTGGGCGCAGGCGCGACGCGCGCGGCTGCTGCTGGTCGACGACGGCCATCGCCTGTCCGCGCATGTGCGCACCTCCGCCGATGCGTTCGCCGCGCTGCTGGCCGAGGTGTCGGCATGAGCGCGTCGGGCATGCGGTCCGGGGGCATGCAGTCCGGTGGCATGCCGTCCAAGGACAGGAAGTTCTTCGTCTCCTGCGGCAAGGGCCTGGAATACCTGCTCGCCGACGAACTGGTCGCGCTCGGCTGCGCCCGCGCCACCGCCGCGCGCGCCGGCGCCAACGTCGAAGGCAGCCTGCACGACGCGCAGCGCGCGGTGCTGTGGTCGCGCCTCGCCAGCCGCGTGTTGTGGCCGATCGCCGAATTCGATTGTCCCGACGAGCATGCGCTCTACGCCGGCGCCACTGCGATCGACTGGTCGCAGCATCTGCGCATGGGCATGACCCTGGCGGTGGATGCGCATGTGTCCGGTGCGGCGATCACTCACGCGCGCTACGCCGCGCAGCGGATCAAGGACGCCGTGGTCGACACCCTGCGCGGTCCGGACGGCGAGCGCCCTGCGGTGGATCTGGAGAACCCCGATCTGCGCCTGAATCTGGTCCTGCGCAAGGGGCGCGCGATCCTGTCGGTGGATCTCGGCGGCGGGCCGCTGCATCGTCGCGGCTGGCGTCAGGCCCAGGGCGAGGCGCCGCTGAAGGAAACGCTCGCCGCCGCGGTGCTGATGCGCGGCGACTGGCCGCGGCTCTACGCCGAAGGCGGTCCGCTGCTCGATCCGATGTGCGGCAGCGGCACCCTGCTGATCGAGGGCGCATCGATGGCGGCCGACATCGCGCCGGGCCTGATCCGCCCGCCGCTGCCGCTGCAGACGCCGACCCGCTGGCGGCAGTTCGACGCGGTGGTCTGGCATGATCAGTTGTGCGATGCGCAGACCCGCGCCGAGGCCGGACGCGCCGCGCTGCGCGCTTGTTTCCGCGGCGCCGATCTCGACCCGCACGCGATCCGCGCCGCGCGCGAAAACGCCGAACGCGCCGGTCTGGCCGATCGCATCGAGTGGACGATGCGCGACATCGCGCAGACCCCGGCGATGCCGGAACCGCGCGGGCTGGTGGTGTGCAATCCGCCCTACGACGCGCGCCTCGCCGCCGACCCGATGCTGTATCGCGCGCTCGGCGATGCGCTGCGCCGCGCCGCGCCCGGTTGGAAGGCCAGCCTGCTGTGCGGCGACGCCGAACTGGCCCGCGCCACCGGCCTGCGCGCGGCGAAGAAGTATCAGTTGTTCAACGGCGCGATCGAGTGCGCGTTGATCGTCTGCGATCCCATCGCGCCGCCGGCGCGCGAGCGCGCGGCCGATGAGGCGCCGCAGGCGCTGGGCGAAGGCGCGCAGATGGTCGCGAATCGTCTGCGCAAGAATCTCAAGGCCAGCAAAAGCTGGCGCGAGCGCGAAGGCGTGACCTGCTGGCGCGCCTACGACGCCGACATCCCCGAATACGCCGCCGCGATCGACGTCTACACCGAGGCCGACAGCGGCGAACGCTGGCTGCACGTGCAGGAATACGCCGCGCCGGCGGAGATTCCCGAAGCGACCACGCGCAAGCGCCTGCAGGACCTGCTGGCCGGCGCGCGCGAGGCCTTCGCGCTGCCGCGCGAGCGGGTCGCGGTGAAGACCCGCGCCAAAGGCAAGGGCGGCAGCAAGTACGCCGACAGCGGTGCGTTCAAGCGCGGCGAAACGCTCACGGTGCGCGAGGGCGCGGTGCGGCTGAAGGTCAATCTGTTCGATTACCTCGACACCGGCCTGTTTCTCGATCACCGGCCGATGCGGCTGCGCCTCGCCGCCGAGGCCCGCGACGCGCGTTTCCTCAACCTGTTCGCCTATACCGGCGCCGCCAGCGTGCACGCGGCCGTCGGCGGCGCCGCGCAGACCACGACCGTGGATCTGTCCGCGACCTATCTGCAGTGGTGTTCGGAGAATCTGCAGCTCAACGGCATCGGCGGCCCCTGGCACCGGCTGGTGCAGGCCGACGCGCTGCAGTGGCTGCTGACCGACCGCGCCGAATACGATCTGATCTTCTGCGACCCGCCGACCTTCTCCAACTCCGCCCGCGCCGACGATTTCGACGTCCAGCGCGACCACGTCCGCCTCCTGCGCGCGGCGATGGCCCGGCTGTCTTTCGGCGGCAGCCTGTACTTCTCCAACAACTTCCGCCGCTTCCGCTTCGACGAAGCCGCGATCGCGGAATTCGCGCAGGTCGAGGACATCACCCCGCAGACCATTCCGCCCGACTTCGCCCGCAACCCGCGGATCCACCGCGCCTGGCGGTTGCGGGCGCGCTAGCGCCGGCGTCCGCGGCGTCGGAACGCCCGCAACGATCCGTTCCGGGTGCGGCGCTGGGGTCGCGCTGCGGGCGTCCGCATCCTGCGCGCAGGCCGCCGCTCCGGCGGCCCCGAACCGGAGACCGACATGACCGCCCCCACCGCCGCCCGCATCGTCCGCACCGTGCACGGCATGCCCACGTCCGACGGCGCGGGGGTCAAGCTGCGCCGGGTGATCGGCACGCCGCAGTTGCCCGATCTCGATCCGTTCCTGATGCTGGACGAGTTCGGCACCGATCGCGCCGAGGACTACATCGCCGGGTTTCCCGATCACCCGCATCGCGGGTTCGAGACCGTGACCTACATGCTCGACGGGCGCATGCGCCATCGCGACAACCACGGCAACGAGGGTCTGCTGGTGCCGGGTGCGGTGCAGTGGATGACCGCCGGGCGCGGGCTGGTGCATTCGGAAATGCCCGAGCAGCAGGAAGGCCGCATGCGCGGATTTCAACTGTGGGTGAATCTGCCCGCGGCGCAGAAGATGACCGTGCCGAAGTACCAGGAATTCGCGCCGGAGCGGATGCCGGTGGCGCACCCGGTGCCGGGCGTCGCGGTGAAGCTGATCGCCGGCGAGGTCGCCGATGCCGATGGCCGCACGGTGCGCGGTCCGATCGAGCAGCCGGCGACCGATCCGCTGTATCTGGATATCGCGCTGGAGGCCGGTGCGGTGTGGGACTACGCCTTGCCCGCCGGTCACAACGCCTTCGCCTACGCCTGGGAAGGCGCGGCGACGGTCGGCGAGGGCGAAGACGCGCGCGCGCTGGAGACGCATGCGCTGGGCGTGCTCGGCGGCGGCGAACGTCTGCGCCTGCAGGCCGGCCGCGACGGTGCGCGGCTGATCCTGGTCGCCGGCCGGCCGCTGCGCGAGCCGGTCGCCCGTTATGGCCCGTTCGTGATGAATACCCGCGAGGAGCTGATGCAGGCGGTCGTGGATTACCAGCAGGGTCGGTTCTGAGGCGGGTCCGGGTGTCGGGCCGCTTTCGGGCTGCCACGGCCGTCGCAACGCATCGCCCCTGTGCGGCACGATCTGCCGCGGAGGGTCGGTCCCCGATACGGGAGACGGTCAGCGTGCGGCGAGCCCGCCGCCGAACTGCAGGCCCTGCACGACGTTCTGGTAGCGCCCGAGGGCCTCGGCGTCCGACGTGCGGATGAACACGTGCGCGATCTGGTCCTGGCCGACCTTCACCAGGGTCTCGCGGACCAGCAGGTTCGGGCGGCCGGCGATCTCGCCGCGGTACCACCACACGCGTTCGCCCTGGATCGTGCCTTGCTCCTCGCGCAGCGCGCTGTCGGGACGGAACGGCGATTTCCGCATGAGCGTGACCGCGAACGCTTCCTTCCCGGTATCGCGATCCACGGCGCGACACAGCAGCGCGCTGTCGGTGCGCAGGACGTCCCAGCGCAGCGTGGCGGCGTCCTGGGGCAGCAGCGGGCATTCGGGCGAGGTCTGCGCCGGGGCGGGCGCAGGAAGGCCGGCGAGGCCGGCGACAAGGACAGGGAGGAGCAAGGACTTCG
>JBIJAD010000089.1:0-11718 GCA_044345955.1 Lysobacteraceae bacterium | reverse complement strand
TTTTCGCGGTCGTTCGGCTTGGGCAGGGCGATCACGCGGCACTGGCGCGGGTTGATGTGGGCGCGGATGGCGTCGATCACGCCGCCCTTGCCGGCGGTGTCGCGGCCTTCGATCAACACCAGGATGCGCTGGCCGGCGGTGGACGCCCAGCGCGCCATCATCGTCAGTTCGCGCTGCATCGGTTCGAGCAGGGCCTCGTAGTCCTTGCGTTTGAGTTTTTCGGCGGGTGTGCTCATGCGGAGGTTCGATGTCGGGGCGATGGTGGATGCAGGTTTCATCCCCGGCGTCGCCAGGGACGACAACCGGAGATCACGTGCGCTTCGTGCGTTTGGTGGGCGCCCGTTTGCGCACGGGGCGCACCGGCGCATCGTTTTCGGCGCGGGTGCCTGCGGCCATGCTGCGCGCGACTTCGAGCAGTGCGCCCTGTTGTTTCGTGTTGAGCGCGCGATACGCCGCGAGCAGGCGGTGCTCGCCCTGGGTGCGGGTGGGATCGAGCGTGCTGGCGACTTCGGCCAGCAGCGCGCCGGCGGGCACGCCGAAGGTGCGGGCGAGGGCGTCGATCTGGTCGCGGCCGGGCAGTTTCTCGTCCTTGAGCCACGCGCTGACGGTGCTGGCACCGGCGCGCGGGATCGCGGTGGCGAGGTCGGTGACGCTCAGACCGGTGGCCTTGGTGAGCAGGCGCAGGGTGTTGCCGATCGACATGGGATCACTCCTTGAGCCGCGGGCGCAGCGTGGCGAGGTTGCAGGGGCGGGTGCGCGCGTCGAGCTGGGCGCGGACGATCTTGTCCCAGCCGGTACGGCAGGCGGAAGTCGAGCCGGGAAGGGCGAACAGGAAGGTGCCGTTGGCGAGACCGGCGAAGGCGCGCGACTGCAGCGTCGAGGTGCCGATCTCCTCGAAACTCAAGGCGCGGAACAGTTCGCCGAAACCGGGCATCTCCTTGTCGAGCAGCGGCAGCAGCGCTTCGGGCGTGGAATCGCGGCCGGTGAAGCCGGTGCCGCCGGTGACGAGGATGCCGTCGACCGCGGGATCGGCGATCCACGCCGAGACCTGCGCGCGCAGTCGGTATTTGTCGTCGGGGAGCAGGGCGCGGTCGTGGAGGCGGTGGCCGGCTTCGATGAGGGCGGCGGCGAGATAGTCGCCGGAGCTGTCGTCGGCGAGGCTGCGCGTGTCGGACACGGTGAGCACGCACAGCGCGAGCGGGATGAAATCTGGGGCTGCGGTCATGGGCCGCAGGGTAGCGCGTTCGTGCGCGGCGGGCGATGCCCCGTATGCGGCTCAGCCCAGCGGCAGGCGGAAGCGCAGGCTCTCGTCGTAGGGCTGCCAGCCCTGGCTGCGGTAGAGGGCCTGGGCGCCGTGGTTGTCGGGCATGGTTTCGAGTTCGAGCCGGATCGCGCCGGCCTGATGGCCGTACTCGGCGGCGGCCGAGAGCAGGGCCAGGGCCACGCCGCGGCGGCGGGCGTGTTCGCTCACGTACAGATCGTTGAGCACGAAGACCCTGGCCGCGCGCACCGAAGAGAACATCGGATACAACTGCGCGAAACCGGCCGGCGAGGTGTCCATCACCCCGTCGAGATGAGCGAGGAAGATCGTCGACTCCTCGCGACTCAGGCGCTCGAGCAGGAAACGACGCGCGGTCTCCGGATCCTGGCCCTGGGCGTAGAACGCGCGGTAGGCCGAAAACAGCGGGACGAGCTCGGGCAGATCGGCGAGGCCGGCGCGGCGGACTGCGACGGGCATCAGAGGCTCTCGCTCAGTTCGACCAGATAGGTCGTGGTGCCGCCGCCGATATCGATCCGCCAGCCCTTGGTGTATTCGCCGCTGTTCACGCTGTTCCAGTTGCGCAGCGTGATCGTGGCGTTGGCCGGCTCCAGCACGCGCACGCGCAGTCGGCCGGCGGTGACGGTGCTGCCGCTGACCGTGGGCTGCACCGGCACCTGCACCTGGAAGAAGGCGGTGGTGCCCGAGGCGAGAATGAAGTTGTCGCGCACCGTGAGTCTGCGGTTGGCGAAGTCGAGGTTGCGGGTCCAGCGGGTCAGCGCGGGGTTGCCGCGATAGGCCGGGGTGAGGTCCGAGCTGACCGTCAGCGCGCCGTTGGCGCCGGGGGTGACGGTCATCGTCGACGTGGTCGGTGCGCACTGATGCACGATGCGGTCGTTGGCCGGGCTGCCGCATTGCTGGGGCGACGTGTTGCTGCGTTCGAAGCGCAGCATGTTGTGCACCTCGGTGCCCTGCTGGATGCCGCTGCGGGTCCAGATGTTTTCGGTGACCGCGAGCCAGTCGTTGGCGAAGAGAGTGAAGGCGCCCTGATCCTGGTGCGCATGGCTTTCGGTGTATGGCCCGGCGACGTAGGACAGCCACATCGCGCCGGCGTCCCAGCCGGTGCGCGCGAACAGATGGCCGGTGCCGGTGCCGTGGTAGTACAGCTCGGCGGGCGGTGCGCCGTTGCTGCCGGCGGGCAGCAGGTCGTAGCGGAAATTCGCGCCCTGGCCCATCTGCTGCACCGGGATGCCGTTGAGCCACCCACTGGCGATCCGCTGCGCGGTGGCGTCGCTGGTCAGATGCCGCGCTTCGAGGATCAGCCGGCGGTGATAGTCGTAGATCTCCGGCACCGAATTGCGCGACTGGTCGCCCAGCGGCGCGAAATGGGTGCGGGTGGGCACGGTCGCATGCACCCACCACCTGATCGTGTTGGTGGCATGCGGGTTGGCGTTGGCCAGATCGATGCCGGTGGCGTCCTTCCACATCCGGTACAGCTCGAACAGACGCATCTGCGCGGTGCCGTAGCCGGTGCCTTCCTGGCTGCCGCCGGTCGGAATCGCCCGGTAATAGGCTTCCAGCTTCGGCAGTTTGTCGCTCTGCAGCAGGCTCATCCAGGTCGGATTGCGCGAGGCCAGCGCCCAGGACATCGTCGCTTCGATGAAGCTGAAGTGGTAGTTGTTGCCCGGATTGCTCACCGACCAGCCGCTCCACGGATGCGAGACGGCGCCCCAGCGCGCGTTCTGGTAGTTCCAGACGTTCCACACCGCCTGCTCGGCGTAGGCCGACCAGCGCTGGCGCTGGCCGGCGGTGAGGCGGCTGCTGCAGGTGTCGTAGGTCATCGCCACGTCGGCGATCATCGGGCCGACATCGAGATAGGAATCGGCGGCGATCGCGGGGCGCTGGCCGGCGGCGATCGCGGTCTCGGCCGCGGCCACCTGCTGTTCGACCATGGCGATGGCGTGGGTGCAGTACTTCGCATCGCGGGTGATGCGGTACATCAGCGCCGAGTCGCGGGCCTCGTAGGCGTAGCCCGGGCTGCCGTTGACGGCGTTGTCCACCCAGGTGCGGAAGCGGCTGTAGGGCGTGCGGGCGATATCGACGAAGGTCAGATTCATCGGGATCTCGGCCGCCTGCGCCGAGGTGATCCCGCCGCCGATGCGGGGACGCCGGGCGACCTGCCGCACCTGGGTGGCCCGCACCCCGGCGAGCGGCGTTCGCTCGGTTTCGTGGAAGCGTGAACGCACTTCGCGCAGCAGCCGGGTCGGCCCGGCGACGACCAGCCCGGCGGTGGCGGCGGCCACGAGCACCAGCGCGGTGCGTGCGGCGCGGGTGCGCAGGCGGGACGACGGCGGGGCGGGGCGGATGGCGGGGCGCTGGGGCATGGCATGGACTCGGCGGTCGCCACCATGGCGGGCCGCGCCTGGGGCGGGCGATCGCGACGGTGGGTGTCCCGGAAAAGTGGCCCCCGGAAAAATGGCTCGGGAACGTGGCCGGAAAAAGTGGATGTCCCGGAATACCGCGCCCCCTGTCGCCCCCGTTCCGGCCCGGGCGCGGTGCGTCCTGCGGGGGCGCGGCGCACCACGTCCCCGGCCGCCGCAACCCGAAGGACGCGGCAAGCTGAACGGAGTATGGGGGGCGGGTCGGTGCCCGAAGTGTGATCGGGCGGGCGCTTGCGCAGGCTGTCATGCGCAAGTGTGAAGTCTGTCTCAAACAAAAGTCAGGTGGTGTTCAGTTTGAGCGTTCCGTGAGCTCCACAACGTAAGTATCGGTGCCACCGGAAATCTCCAGCCGCCAGCCGCTGCGGAATTCGCTGCCGTCGATGCTGCGCCAGTCGTGCGCCCGCAGGACCGCGCCGCCCGGTTCCAGCACCCGCACCTGCAGCCGGCCGGCCACCGCGGTATCGCCCTCGATCCGGGGTTCGACCGGCACCTGCAACTGGAACACTGCAGCGGTGCCGGGCTCGACCGCGAACCGGTCCTCCACCCGCAGCCTGCGCCCGGCGAAGTCCAGACGCCGGGTCCATTGCCGCACCGGGCTCTCGCGGCCGTAGGCGGCGGTCAGATCGGCATCCACCCGCACCGCACCATCGCTGCCGGGCTGGACGTTCATGGTCGAGGTCGTCGGCTGGCACTGGTGGACGATGCGGTCGTCGCGCGGCGCCTGGCACTGGCGGGCGATCGGCGCCTCGCGCTCGAAGCGCAGCACGTTGTGGACTTCGGTGCCCTGCTGGATGCCGCTGCGGGTCCAGATGTTCTCGGTCACGGCCAGCCAGTCGCGCGCGAACAGGGTGAAGCTGCCCTGGTCCTGATGCGCGTGGCTTTCGTTGTAGGGCCCGGCGACGAACGCCAGCCACATCGCGTCCTGGCCCCAGCCGGTGCGCGCGAACAGGTGCCCGGTGCCCGGCGCGTGATGCAACAGCGCCTGCGGCGGTGCGGCCCCGGCGTCGCCGGCGGGCAGCAGGTCGTGCCGGGTGTTGAAGCCGTTGCTCATCCGGTCGATCGCGATCCGCTGCAGCCACCAGGCGGCCAGCGCCTGCGCTTCGGGGTCGCGGCTGAGCGCGCGCGCCTCCAGCACCAGCCGGCGGTGATAGTCGTACAGCTCGGGCACGGAATTGCGCGACTGGTCGCCGATCGGCGCGAAGCGGTCCATCGTCGGCACGGTCGCATGCACCCAGTAGGCGATGGTGTCGCGCGCGTGCGGACTGGCGCCGGCGATGTCCTCGCCGGTCGCGTCGCGCCACAGCCGGTAGTGCGCGAACAGGCGCATGTGCGCGGCGCCGTAGCCGGTGCCTTCGAGGCTGCCGCCGCCGGGCAGCTTCGCGAAGTAGGCGATGAGCGGCGGAATCTTCTCCTCGTTGAGGACGCGCATCCAGTCGTCGCTGCCGCTGGCCAGCGCCCAGTACAAGGTCGCCTCGACGAAGCTGTAGTAATAGTTGTTGCCGGGGTTGTCGGTGGACCAGCCGGTCCACGGCCGCGGCCGCATGCCCCAGTGCGCGCGCAGATGATTCCAGACGTTCCACACCGCCTGTTCGGCGAATGCGCTCCAGCGCTTGCGCTGCGCTTCGTCGATCTGCGCCTTGCAGGTGTCCAGAGTCATCGCCAACGCGGCGATCCGCGGGCCGACTTCCAGATACGAATCGCCGGCGATTTCCGGTGCGCGGCCCTCGGCGATCGCGGCTTCGCCGGCGGCGACTTCGCGCTCGACCGTCTCCACCGCGAGGTCGCAGTATTTTTTTTTCGGTTCGAGCCGATACAGCAGCGCCGCGTCGTAGGCGGAGAAGGCGTAACCGGGCTGGCCGGCCGCGGCCTGGTCCACCCAGCGCCGGAAGCGGTCGAAGGCCGGGGATCGCCGATCGACGTAGCCCAGATCCAGCGGAATGCCCGGCGCGATCGGCGCCAGCGGTTTGCGCGCGGCGATGGCCTTGGGCGCGGCCGCCGGTGCGGGTGTCGCGCCGGCACCGGCAGAGGGCGCAGCGGCGTTGCCATGAGGGCTGCAGGCCGCGGCGAGCGCGCAGACCAGCAGCGCCGCGAACAGCGAGGCCGCGATGCGACGGTGCAGGGAATCGGTCGGTTGCGCGATGGCCATGGTGGCGGTGATCGTCAGCGGTTGTCGTAGGAGAAGGTGAGGCCGAGCAGAGTCTGGTCGGCATCCACACCGGCGGCGGTGCTGCGGCGCTCGTAGCGCGACAGGCTGAGCATCGCGCTCCAGTGCCGGGTCCAGTCGTAGCGGGCGAAGGCGCTGTAGCGGCGGGTGTCGTCGACGCGGCCGAGATTGACGTAATCGTTGCGGTCGAGCGACCCGGCGAAACCGAGCATCAGCGTACGCCGCGCGCGCCACGACACTTCCAGACCGGCGCCGCGACCGTTCTGGTCGAAAGCGTCGGTGTCCTCGTAGCGCAGGCGCTGCAGGAACGGCGTGAACACCAGGTTCCAGCGGGTCGCGGTGTAGGCGTATTCGCCTTCGAGTCGGCGTTCGAGATAGGGCGAGGCGTTGACCACGGTGTCGCCGGTGAGCACGCCGTCCGGCGGGCCCGCTTCGCCGTCGATCGCGGCCAGACTGTCGGCGGCCACGTCGGAGAACTGACTCGTCGCGCGCAGTTCGAGACGGTGCAGATCGTTCGGCCGCCAGGCGACGGAGGCGCGCAGCATCGGGTCGGTGCGGCCATCGGCGAAGCCCGGCAGCGGCCGCCGGTAATCCAGCCGCGAATAGCCGGCGTCGAAGGCCAGATCGACCCGGTTCAGCGTGCGCGACCAGCGCGCGAACAGCGCCCAGCGGGTGTAGTCGCGGGCGATCGCGTCCTGCTCGAAATCGACCCGCTGCGCCTGCAGGTTGAAACCCAGCCGGCTGGTCGGGCTGAGTCGCCGCGTGGCGCGCAGCGCGGCGTCGATCCGCGCGGAATTGAACTCGTCGGTGATTTCCGCATCGCTGCGGATCCAGCGCAGCTCGGCGCTGCCGCGCCAGGCTTCGCCCAGTTCGAAGGCCAGCGTCGGCCCGGTCGAGAACACGTTGACCTGCTGGCGATTGCCGGGCGTGTCCGCAGCCAGCGTGTTCACCGGCTGCAGACTGAGGTTGTCCTCGATCTCGAAGTTCAGGCGTTCGGGGATCGCGACCCAGTTGAGACGTCCGCTGAAGACACCGTCGACGGTGTCGTCGAAGCGGTCGTCGCCGTAGTGGCGATACTCCACGCGGCCGCTGAAGCGGGTCTGCAGTACGGAACTGTCGTGGGTGACTTCGAAACCCACGCCCGGGCGCAGGATGGTCAGGCCGATCGGATCGACCGGCGTCAGCAACACGTTGTCGTTGCGCTCGGCGGTGAGGTCGATGCTGTAGTCGACGCGCACCGCCTGCGCCGTCGGTGAGGTGGCGATCAACACGACGGCGGCGGAGAGCGCGGAGCGGAGACGATGGCGTCGCATGCGGCCTCCCGCGGGTGTGGGCGGTCAGGGCCGCCGGTTGAAGACCACGCCGGCGAATTTCTCCGGCGGAAAGCTGGCGACGGCCTTGTCGATCGCATCGGTGTCGACCTGGCCGTAACCGACCACCAACACCACCAGATCGACCAGATCGGAGAGGATGCGCGCATCCGGCGAGCCCTGCACCGGCGGGCCGTCGAGGATCAACTGACGGCTGGCCGACTGCGCGGACAGCGAATCGATCAGCGCGCGCATCCGGAACGAGCTGAAACGCTCGCCGGGGGTCTCGCGGATGCGCCCGGAGGGAATCAGTTGCAGCCGCGGTACGCCGGTCGATTGGATGATGTCTTCGGGCGCGAGGTCGTCGCGTTCGAGATAGTCGATCAGGCCGCCGCGCTCGGCCGCGACCTGCAGCGCTTCGGCCTGCGCCGGATGCGCGGCGTCGCAGTCGATCAGCAGCGCCTGGCGGGTCTCGTCGAAGGCGAAAGCGGCGGCGAGATTGCGCGCGACATAGCTGCCGCCGCTGCCGTGGCGCACCGGTGCGACCAGCACCACCGCGCTGCGCTCGGCGGACAGCGCCAGCAGCCGTGTACGCAATTCGCGGAACGCGTCGGCATGGCGGCGGCCGGATTCCTGGCGATGGATCAGCCGCCGTTCCTCCAGTTGGCGCACGCTCAAGGCGCGTTCGTCGCGGCTGGCGGACAGACTGCGGATGTCAGGGTCGGGACGGTCGGTCATGCGAGCATCTGCTTGAACACGTAGACCAGGCCGTAGGCGATCACCACCGTACCGACCAGCGAAGCGGACAGCATCATCCGCGCGAATTCGCGACGACGATCGCGCGGCGTGCGATTGCCCGGCACCACGCTCAGCAGCGGGTAGTTGCCCTGACGTTCGATCTGTCCCGGCGCGCGCACCCGCGGGTCGAAACGCACCAGCAGGAACAGCAGCCCCAGCGGCACCGCGATCGCCGCGAACAGGCCGCCGGCGGCGACGTGGGTGAGGCTCAGTCCGCTCGGCCGCACCGGCATCTGCGCCGGGTCCTGGATGCGCATGGTCAGGCCGCGGCGTTCGCGGTCCAGCTCCATCGACACCCGCGCGTTCTCGCGCCGGCGCAGCATGTCCTGATAGATGTCGCGGTTGACTTCGTAATCGCGGGTGAGTTCGGCGAGCGTGCTTTCCGACGCGGCGATCCGACGGCTGCGCCCCAGTTCCCCGTCGAGCAGCGATTCGGATGCGCCCATCCGCGACTGCACCGCGGCGATCTCGCGCCGGGTCTCGGCGAGCCGGCTGCGCAGTTCCTGATACAGCGGATTGATCCGCGCCTCGGCTTCGTTCTCCGCGCCGCTGCGCCGCGGGCGATTCTGTTCCTGCGCCATCGCTGTCTGGATGTCGGCCATCTGGTGCCGCACCCGGACCACGTCCGGATGCTTGTCGGTGTAGCTCAGCAGCAGGGTGTCGAGCTGGTTCTGCAGCTCCAGCAACTGGGTGCGATACAGGGTCTCGCGGGTCTGCACCGCGGTCACCGCCGACTCGCCCGACAACTGCGCGGCCAGCGCCTGTTCGCGCGAACGCAGTTCCATCAGGCTCATCCGGGTCTGTTCGACCTGGGTGCGCAACGCGCCGATCCGGGTGGTGACATCGGTCGCGCTGCCCGGCTGCGCATCGGCATTGGCCGAGCGGTAGGCCTGCAGATTGTCCTCGGCCTCGGTGAGCTTGCGGTGATAGTCGTTCACCTGCTTGTCGATGAACTCGAAGGCCTCGCGGCTCTCGCGTTCCTTGCTGGCGAGACTTTCCTCGATCAGCAGATTGGCCATGGCGTTGGCGACCTGGAACGCGCGTTCCGGATCGTTGTCGTGGTAGGTGATCTGCACCAGGTTCTCGCGTGCATTGGTGATCTGCGTGCGTTCGCGGATCTGCTCGATCAGCCGGTCCTGCATCACCGCCGATGGCTTGTCGGCCATCCAGCCGCCGACCTCGATGATCCGGTTCATCACCTTGCGCCCGAACACCACCTGGCGCGCCAGCCCGGCGCGGTCGACGGCCTGGGTCGAGACCGCGCGGTTCTCCAGCAGCGGCTGGATGATGTCGCTCTCGTGCGCCAGCACCGAGGTCGCGACCACGTACTTGCGCGGCAGCAGGAACAGTCCCGCGAGCAGCGCCAGCAGCGCGATCGCGGCGAAGATCGAGACCAGCACCAGTTGATAACGGCGCGCTTCGTACAGCAGCGCGAACACCAGCTCCTTGGGCGTCAGCGCCGAAGCCGCCTGTGCGCCGGGACGCGGGGCCGGTGTGCGCCGGACGGGCAGCGACGACGTGCTCATCAGGGCGTGCTCATCAGAACGTGCGCTCCGGCACGGTGATGACGTCGCCCGGGGCGACCGGGTAGTTGGTGGTCAGATCGCCGCGGTTGAGGATGCGGTCGAGCTTGATCTCGAAGGTGCGCGCGGCGTCGCCGGTCCTGCGGTGCAATTCGGCGCGATCGGGCGCCGCGAACTCGGTCAGCCCGCCGGCGGCCAGCACCGCATCCAGCACGGTCATGCCCGGCCGGAAGGGCAACGACACCGGCTGCCGCACCGCGCCGGTCACCCGCACGCGGGACAGGTATTCGTGGCTGCGCAGTTCGGTGAGGATCACCGCGACCTGCGGGTCGCGGACGTAGGCCGAGAGTTTTTCCTGGATGTCCTTCGCCACTTCCGGCGGGGTGCGGCCGCCGGCGAGCACGTCGCCGATCAGCGGCACCGAGATCATCCCGTCGGGCCGGACCGGGACGGTGATGCCCAGCTCCGGATTGCGCCAGACCGTGACCTGGACCTGGTCGTCCACCCCGATCCGGTAGGCGTCGACGGCCTGCGCCTGGGCCGATTCGACCGGGGGCGCGCCGGCGCCGGCGCCGGAGGTGGTCGCGCAGCCGGCCAGCAAGAGCGACAGGCAGAGCGCCCAGGCGCATCGGATCGTAAGCATTGGTTCCCCCGGAAATTCCGCGTGAATTATAACGGTGCGGGGCAGAGTATGAGGCCAGTCACAAAATCGGGCCTGCCGCGGATGCGTGCCCACGGCATCGTCGTCTGCAGGATCGTCCGGAAACTGATGGATCGCATCCGTTCGTCGGCCTGACCTGCGCCGGGCTTGACGCGGCCCCGCAGGCGGGTGATTAATTAACTAATTTCCTAATCAATGAATCCCATGGACCGCGTCTTCGAAGCCCTGGCCTCCACCCCTCGGCGCCGGATCCTCGCCTACCTCAACGGTGGCGAGCTGAGCGCCGGCGAGATCGCCGCCCGGTTCGACTTCAGCAAACCCGCGCTGTCCGGCCACCTGCGCATCCTCGAGGACGCCGGCCTCATCGAGCGCGAAAAGCGCGGCCAGTTCGTCTATTTCCGGCTGGTGCCCGACCGCCTCGCCAACACCGTCTTCGCCTGGGTCACCGAACTGTGCCCGCAGGGCCGCCCGCTCAAGCGCGAGAGCCGGGCGCGGAAGCGGGGCGCCGCCATCGCGGAGCCCGCCGGGCCTTCCGATTCCATCGACGCTGCCGACATCGAGGGGGATCCCCGGCCATGATCCCGACCGCCCGCAGGCTCGACACCTTCCCGACCGCGCGTCTGCCCTCGCATTGCGGCGGACTGCCGGTGGAGGTGGTGCTGATCGCCCAGATCGGCATCGGCGCCGGCAGCCCGCTGATCGCCGCCACCGCGGCCCTGCAGCGTGGTCACGACAGCTACGTCGATGCGCTCGACGAACCCTCGGCGCGGATCGGTGGCGCCGATTTCGCCCGCGGCGACGCGACCTCGCTCTACAGCTTCGTGGTCGGCAACGAAGGCCATCCGTTCCATCGTCACGGCGGGCATCGGGTGTTCACCGCGATCTCCGGCAGCGGCGGCGCGCTGCTGCGTTTCTCCACGGCATCGCCGGAGCAGACCGGACGCGATCCGCGCGCCTTCGTCGACGCCCTGCGCCATGTCGAGATCCCCCCGGACTGTCTGTTCACGGTGCGCTTCGGCGGCGGCACCTGGCACCAGTTCCTGCCGCTGGATCGTGCCGCCGGACATCCGGCGCTGTTCGCGTTGTCCTGCCACACCAACGAACTCGGCGGCGCGCTCGACCCGCACCAGCGCGAACGCGTGCTCGCCAACGCCGCCGACATCCCCTCGCTCACCGAAGTGCTGCCGGCGGAACTCGCGGCGATGGCGAACGGGCTCGATCCGGCCGAAGTGCCGACCACCGCGTTGTCGCTGAGCGCCGACACCGCGTCGCTGCGCGGCCGTTTCTGCGCGCAGACCCGCAAGCTGTCGGGGCATCTGCGCCGGCGCATCGGCCGCTGGCGCCGCCCCGCCGGATTTCTCGACGATGCCCGCGGCCGCAGGGTGCAGGCGCTGGATGCTGCGCCGGCGGATTCGCTGCTGCGCGCGCAGTTCGCCGACGGTTTCGATCACGAGGACAGCTTCATGCTGGAAGTGCCGGCATCGCAATTGCCGTCGTCCTCGGCCACGATCCTGCTCGCGCTGCTGCTCGACGGGTTCCTGCACAACGCGCCGGCCGGCGTCG
>JBIJAD010000429.1:0-3194 GCA_044345955.1 Lysobacteraceae bacterium | reverse complement strand
GCGGCTCGAGTGGTGGAAGCGCGATTTCCCGAAGAACGCGCCACCGAAGCCGAAGCGCGACGACAGGGGGCAGGTCGCGGTGACCGGCTCGCGGGTGTCGGGCGATGCGGCGCGTGTGTCCCGTCGCAGTCAGGCGGTGATGGAAGCGCCCGCACCGGCGATGGCGGCGCCGCCGCCGCCATCCGCGCCGCCCCCTCCGCCCGCGCCGATGGAGGCGATGGTCGCCGACGCCGCCGCGGCCGGCGGTTCGGCGAACGCACCTGGCGAGGGCGTCTCCATCCGCCTGCAGCCCTGGGCCCCGGATTCCGAATACGCGCGTCGTCTGCGCGCCGCGAATCCGGAAGACCTCTACGCGCTGTATCTCGACGAACGCGACAGCCACGTCGATAGCACCGCGTTCTATCTCGACGTCGCCGACCTGCTGCTGCAGAAGGGCCGCCGCGGCGAAGCGCTGCGGGTGCTGTCGAATCTCGCCGAACTGCGCCTGGAGAACCGCCATGTGCTGCGCGTGCTCGGCTATCGGCTGATGCAGGCGCAGGATCATCCGCGCGCGGCCGAGATCTTCCGCGAAGTGCTGCGTCTGGCCGACGAGGAACCGCAGAGTCATCGCGATCTCGGCCTCGCGCTCGCCGCCGCGGGCGACCGCCAGGCCGGCATCGAGCATCTGTACGAAGTCGCCGCCCGCCCCTGGGATGCGCGTTTCGCCGAAGTCGAACTGGTCGCGCTCAACGAGATGAACGCGATCCTCGCCACCAGCCCGATACCGCTGCAGACCGGGTTCATCGATCCCCGTCTGCTGAAGAACATGCCGCTGGATCTGCGCGTGGTGCTGGCCTGGGACAGCGACAACAGCGACATGGATCTGTGGGTCACCGACCCCAACGGCGAGAAGTGCTACTACGGCAACCGCAACACTTACCAGGGCGGCCTGATCAGCGACGATTTCACCGGCGGCTACGGCCCCGAGGAATTCGTGTTGAAGGACGCGAAGCCGGGCAAGTACAAGGTCGAAGCCAACTTCTTCGGCGACCGCCAGCAGATCGTCACCGGTGCGACCACGCTCACGCTGCGCCTGAGCACCGGCTGGGGCACGTCGCGGCAACAGGACCAGACCGTGACCCTGCGCCTCGCCGGCCGCAGCGAGACCGTGTTCGTGGGCGAGTTCGAAGTGAAGTGAGCGCTGTCCGGCTGCCGGTGCGGACCCGGATGACGGTCGGCCATTCCGGACCGGGGCCGAGCGCCCCGGTCCCGGTCATGCGGCAGTGTCCGTAGACCATCACCGCATGGATCCGCTCCGGGCCTGCGGCCGATCGATGGCCTGAAGCCGCCCGGGGGTCAGGCGATTGGAGCCGCCCGCATTGCCGGGCGCACCAGCGGCACGGCGATCGTCTGCAGCGCTGCGTAGGGTCGCGAATGCCGCGCCGGCACGTAGCGGTACCGGTTGCTGAACGAGCACAGCACAACGATGTCGCGCAGAGGGTCGGTGCTCGCATTGCGGCCGTGCAGCATCCGATTGTTGTCGACGACGACGAAGTCTCCCGCCTTCCAGTTCACCGCCAGCATCGATTCGGATGCCGCCCGCTGCAATGCGGCCAGGACCTCTTCCTCGATCGGCGTACCGTCTTCCCACAACATCTGCATGCTGAAGAAATGCCGCGCTTCCGGTTCGGTCGGCTTGACGTAGGGATTTTCCAGGATGTTCTGGCACAGATACATCCTGCCGTCGGGCGCGGTGCGTACCGCCGGCGCGATCACCTCGAACACGATCCGGCCGTCCGCGGTCGAGCCGAGGATGCGCATGTCGCTGTCGCGCTCGATCGCTTCCACCACATCGCCGCCGACCACGGCTTCGAAGGCCGGGTGGCGCATCATCGAATGGAAGCCCTTCTCCGGGATGTAGTTGACGAACCTGACGCGTCGTTCCGCGAGCATGGTGCGGATCCCGGCAGGCAGCTTTTCGAAGATTGCGGCGCCGTCGGTGACCAGGGTTTCGCCGCCGGTGCCCGGGTCCGGTGGACGCCGGCAGTACAGCCACAGCAGGTCGGGGCGCAGGCGTCCGTTGTTCCCGTACTCGAAGTGGAAACCGATGTGATGGTTGCCGAGGGTGACGGTCTGGACTTCCTTGCGGTCGTGCAGGGTCTTGCGGTCGCCCAGGGTGGTCGTCATGAACGCCTGATTGAAGCGCGACGCATACGCGACGAACGCATCCAGATCGAACCGATGGTCCCGGAACAGCATGGCGCCGCAGCGATCCAGCGTCCGCCAGAACTGGTCGGGATCGGCGAGGAGGGAAATGCGCTGCGTTTCGTCAAGAGGAGAAAGTAAATTCAAGGGGCTTGCAGAACTGCTGGCGGTTGTCAAGCGCGATGTCCTTTTTGTCGTTGCGCAAAGGATATCCGAAGCCCCCGCGTGTGTGTCAAAGGCCTGTTCGCTGCGGTCCGGACAGGCGGGCAGGGCGGCGGGAATGTGGTTTTCCGGACTGTGTCCACCAAGGGCCGGGCAGGCGCCGGACTGCGGGTCCCGGCCGGTTCCGTGCGGGTGTCGGGTCGATGCGAGAACATCGTCCCGGGCTCAGTCGCCGACCGCCGCCGCGGTCGGTGTCGCGGCCGGTCTGGCGGCGGGCTCGGCCATTTTCAGCCCGAACAGCGGCCGCAGCCAACGCACCCGGCGCACCAGTTCGAAGCCGGCGAAACTCAGCGCGAAGGTCGCCAGCACCAGCAGCGGGCCTTCGATCGCCGGCCGCAGCCCCAGCGGCTGCGCGTTGTGGGCGAGGACGATGATGAGCGTCTGGTGCAGGATGTAGACCGGGAACACCGCCTCGCGCAGGTAGCGCAGCGCGGCGCCGTCGCGGAAGGCGATGCCCCGGGCGAAGCCGAGAATCGCGGCGATGGCGGACCACTGGAACATCGCCCAGACCGCGCGCTGCAGCATCCGCAGCGCGTCCGGCGGCGGCGCTTGCTCGGAATAGCCGCTCGCATGGAAGTACCAGGCGATGAAGCCATAGCCGCTCGCGGCCAGACCGAGCGCGAGCCGGCGATGACGATGCAGGGCGTCCCAGACGCCGTCGCGGGTCGCTACCAGCACGCCGAGCAGGAACAGCGGCAGGTACTGCGCGTGGTTGTACACGTCGTCGACGAGCGCATGGGTCGATTCGAAGCGGCCCACGAGCGCGACACGGGCCGCCACCAGAAACA
>JBIJAD010000351.1:0-4314 GCA_044345955.1 Lysobacteraceae bacterium | reverse complement strand
ATGATCCGCGGTTTCACCGACACGCCGGTGCGCACGTTCTCGGTGGCGTTCGAGGACGGCGAATTCGACGAGAGCGAACACCAGCAGGCGATGGTGCGCCATCTGCGTACCGATCACACCACGCTGCTCTGCACCCGCCGCGACATCGGCGAGGCCTTTCCGCGCCTCATCCGCCACACCGAGACGCCCGTGCTGCGCACCGCGCCGGTACCGCTGATGCTGCTCGCCGGCAGCGTGCGCGCGCACGGCTACAAGGTGGTGCTGACCGGCGAAGGCGCGGACGAGGTGTTCGGCGGCTACGACCTGTTCAAGGAAGCCAAGGTACGACGGTTCTGGGCGCGGCAACCGGACTCGCGGCTGCGTCCCCGGCTGCTCGAACGGCTCTATGGTTATCTGCCGAATTCGCCGGTCCGCAACCCCGCGTTCGCGCAGAGCTTCTTCGGCCAGGGCATGCAACACCTGCAGCGGCCGATCTTCGCCCATGTGCCGCGCTGGACGACCTCGCAGCGCGCGCTGGGCCTGCTGTCGGCGGACGTGCGCGCGCAGATCGGCGCCTTCGATCCGCTCGACGCCTTCGAGGCTACGCTTCCGGCCGAGATCGCGCGCTGGTCGCCGCTGGCCCGCGACCAGTACGTCGAAGCCAAATCGCTGCTCGCGGGCTATCTGCTGTCGGCACAGGGCGACCGCGTGGCGATGGCGAATTCGATCGAAGGTCGCTTCCCGTATCTCGACCATCGCGTGATCGAGTTCGCCAACCGGCTGCCGCCGAGTTTCAAGATCCGCGGCATGACCGAGAAATACCTGCTGCGCCGAGCGCTCGCGGACCTGCTGCCGGCCGACATCGTGCAGCGCACGAAACAGCCGTATCGGGCGCCGGACAGCGCCAGCTTCTTCTTCGACGGCGAACCGCTGGACTACGTCGCCGACCTGATGAGCGCGGACAACCTGCGCACGAGCGGCTGGTTCGATCCGGCCGCGGTCGGACGTCTGTTCGACAAGTGCCGCGCCGGCCGCGCCACCGGTTTCGCCGACAATCAGGCCTTCGTCGGCGTGCTCTCGACCCTGCTGCTGGACCGCGGCCTGCGCGACACCCGCGCCGCGGCGACGGCGATCTGACCCGCAACCACCCGGAGCGTACGCACGGCATGCATTGGCGAATCAAGGGCCTCATCCAGAAGGCGCTCGGGCCGCTGCCCGGCGGCGATGCGCTGCATTACCGGTTGCAGCGGCGTTTCGGCGGCCTGCGCGATTTCCGCCGCGAATTCGCGATCAAGATCGACGACTGGAAGATCATGATCGCGCAGTTGCGCGGCCAGGGCATCGACATCCGCGGCGCCGAGTTGCTGGAGATCGGCACCGGCTGGTATCCGACCTTCCCCTTCGCCTGCCATCTCGCCGGCGCCGCGCGGGTCCACACCTACGATCTCAACCGCCATCTCAAGCCCGATCTGGCGCGCCGCTGTGCCGCGGGTTTCGCCGAGTTCCTCCCAGCGATCGCCGAGGCCGCGGGTGCGGACCTCGACGACGTGCGTGCGCGCCATCACGCGCTGCTGGCCGCGCTCGGCGACGGCCGCGATCCAGAACGCGCCACCGCCGACGGCGTGCGCTACCACGCCCCGGCCGACGCCACCGCCACCGACCTGGACGCCGCCAGCGTCGATCTCGTGTTCTCCAACAGCGTGCTCGAACACGTCGCACCCTCGGTGCTGACGCCGCTGTATGCGGAGTCGATGCGTATCCTCCGTCCCGGCGGCGCGATGTTCCATTCGGTCAACTGCGGCGACCACTACGCCTACGCCGACCGCAAGGTCCATCAGCTCAACTATCTGCGGTTCTCCGACCGCGAGTGGGCGTTCTGGAACAACCGTTTCCTCTACCAGAACCGCCTGCGCGCGCATCGCTTCGTCGATGCCGCACGCGAGGCGGGTTTCGGGATCGTGCTCGACACCTCGACCCCGCGTCCGCAACGGCTGGAACAACTCGAGGCGATGACCGTCGCGACGGAATTCGCGGACATTCCGCCGGAGAAACTGTGCATCACCAGCGTGGATTTCATCGCTCGGAAAGCGGCGCCGGCCCTCGCTTCGTAGAGCGGAACGCAGTTCCGCTGCTCACCTCTCCGGAAACGGGGCAGCGGAACTGCGTTCCGCTCTAGAGTGGTTCAACGTGCGGGCGGCTGGATCCGCAGCAGCTTGCCGTCGGCTTCGTCGACCAGCACCCAGATCGCGCCGTCGGGGCCTTCGCGGACATCGCGGATGCGCTGCTGGCGATCGCTCAGCAGGCGCTCCTCGTGAACGATGCGGTCGCCGTCGAGTTCCAGCCGGATCAGCGTATTGCGGGCGAGCGAGCCGAGGAACAGATTGCCCTTCCAGGCCGGGAAGGCCTTGCCGCTGTAGAACATCATGCCGCTGAGCGCGGGCGAGACTTCCCAGACGTGATGCGGCGGTTGCATGCCCGGCGCCTCGCGGCCGGTCGAGCCCTTGACCGGCGCGCCGCTGTATTCGCGGCCATGGGTCGCGACCGGCCAGCCGTAGTTGCGGCCCGGCTCGGGGATGTTGAGTTCGTCGCCACCCATCGGGCCGTGCTCGCTGGTCCACACCTTGCGGGTGACCGGATGCAGCGCCGCGCCCTGCATGTTGCGATGGCCGGTGGACCAGATCTCGGGGCGCGCACCTTCGCGGCCGACGAAGGGATTGTCGTCGGGCACGCTGCCGTCGGGCCTGATCCGCACCAGCTTGCCCTGCAGTTTGCCGAGGTCCTGCACCGCTTCGGCGACGCGGTTGTCGCCGGTGGTGACGAACAGGAAACCGGCGTCGTCGAACACCAGCCGCGAACCGACATGGGTGCCGCTGGAGAGCTTGGGCTCCTGGCGGAAGATCACCTCGACATCGCGCAGCGCATCGCCTTCGAGGCGGCCGCGCGCGACCGCGGTGCCGGCCTTGTTGCCGCGCAGATTGGGCTCGGCGAAGGACAGGTAGACCAGCTTGTCGGTGGCGAACTGCGGCGACAGCGCGACGTCGAGCAGGCCGGCCTGGCCGTCGACGAAAATGCCGGGCAGGCCGGCGATCGGTTCGGACACCTTGCCGTCGGCACCGATCCGGCGCAGCCGGCCGGGGCGTTCGGTCACCAGCACCGCGCCGTCGGGCAGGAACGCCAGCGCCCAGGGGTTCTCCAGCCCGGAGACCACCTCGACCACCTCGAACGCGGCCTTTTCCGAAGTCACGGGCTGCGGTTTCGCCGCGGTCGCGGCCTTGGGCGGCGAGGCGGGCGCGGCCGGCGCCGAACCGTTGCAGCCCGCCATCGGCAGGCACAGCAACACCGCGGCGGACAGCAGCGCGAGACCCGAAACGGGGCGGGGCGAGCGGGCGAACGAGAACGGACGACGGATCGTGAACATGCGCGACCGGCTATCGGGGGGAATCGGGGAAGGCTATCCTACCTGCCGGACGCGGCGACAGGGGACCCGACCGCGACCGCACCCATCGCATGCAGGCACGACGCCGTGGCCCGGTCTGGCCGTCGTCGGGCCTTGTTTGCGTTCGTCACTTCGATAGGGGGACGCATGCAGCCGCGGCAGAAAATCAAGCAGTACATCCTCAAGAATTTCCTCTTCTCCGACGACGACGGCGCCCTCGGCGACCGCGATTCGCTGGTGCGCGGCGCGATTCTGGATTCGACCGGCATCTACGAGCTGATCCTGTACGTCGAGGAGGAATTCGGCCTTTCGATCGCCCCAGAGGAGATGATCCCCGACAACTTCGACACGCTCGAAGCGATCGAGGCGTTCATCGTCCGCAAGCAGGCGGCCTGAGTCGACGCGATGACCTCGGTTCCCGCCCGGGTCGCCGATACCGTCCGCCGTCACCCGCAGCGCATCGCGATCGTCGCCGACGATCGTCGCATCGCCTATGCGCAGTTCTGGGACGAGGCGCAGCGCTTCGCGCGCGCGCTGCGGAACGCCGGCCTGCAGCGCGGCGAACGGGTGGCGATCCTGCTGCCGAACCGGATCGAGGCGGCGGTGGCCTGCTACGGCTGCTGGCTGGCCGGGGGCATCGCCGCGCCGCTGAACGTGCAGGCGCGGGCACGCGATTTCGCCGCCTGGCTGCGTCACTGCGAGGCGCGGCACGTGGTCCACGAACACAGCCACGGCGACGCCGTCGAAGCGATCGCAATGGTCGATGCCGACGGCCATGGCCCGGCGATCCGGCGCTGGCCGCTGGGCGCTGGGCATCCGCTGGTGCCCGCAGAGGCGCATTCCGAGGCACACGCCGATGCGGCAACAGCGGACGATGCGTTCGATCCCGCGACCATCGC
>JBIJAD010000305.1:0-4982 GCA_044345955.1 Lysobacteraceae bacterium | reverse complement strand
ATCTGCTCGCCAACGCCGATGCGGTGCTGCGCTACCTGCAGCTCGACGAACGCGACAGCGTGCTGTCGGTGCTGGCGTTCTACTACGCCTACGGCGCCTCGGTGCTGCATACCCACCTGCTGTCCGGCGGCTGTCTGGTACTGGCGCAGAACCTGCTGTTTCCGCATCTGCTGATGGACACGATCGCGCGCGAGCGGATCACCGGTTTCTCCGGTGTGCCCTCGACCTTCGCGCTGTTGCTGGAGCGGGTGAAACTGTCGAGCTACGACCTGTCCTCGCTGCGTTATCTCACCCAGGCCGGCGGCGCGATGAGTCCGTCGCTCACCCACCGCCTGCGCGCAGCGCTGCCGCAGGCGCGGCTGTTCGTGATGTACGGCCAGACCGAAGCGACCTCGCGCCTGACCTGGCTGCCACCGGAGCGGCTGGACGAAAAACTCGGCTCGGTCGGCATTCCGGTCGACGGCGTCGAGATCAGGATCGTGCGCGAAGACGGCACCGACGCCGCCAGCGGCGAGGAAGGCGAAGTCCGGGTGCGCGGCGCGAACGTGATGCGCGGCTACTGGAACAATCCCGAGGCCAGCGCCGCGGTGCTGCGCGACGGCTGGCTGCGCACCGGCGATGTCGGCCGGCTCGACGCCGACGGCTTCCTGTGGCTGCAGGGACGGCGCAGCGACATGATCAAGACCGGCGCGCATCGGGTGCATCCCGGCGACATCGAGGACGCGATCGCCGAACTGGCGGGCGTGAGCGAGGTCGCGGTGGTCGGGATCGACAACGAGGTGCTGGGCCAGGTCGTCAAGGCCTTCGTGGTCGCGCCGGGGCTGCCGCCGAACAGCGAGAATCTGGTCAAGGCGCACTGCCGGGAGCGTCTGGCCAGCTACAAGATCCCGCGCGAAGTCGAATTCGTCACCGCGCTGCCGCGGACCGCCTCCGGCAAGGTCCGTCGCGCCGCCCTTCTGGAACCTCAGACCACCGCATGAACGCCACCGCATCCGCCCCGCTGGACTGGACCGTCCTCGACCTCGACTATGCGCACGAAGCCGACCGCATCGCCGCGCGCCTGCGCGAAATCACCGCGCGCCAACTGCATCGGCGCGGCCTGGTGGTCGCGATCTCCGGCGGCATCGACAGCTCGGCCAGCGTCGCACTGGCGGTGCGCGCGCTGGGCCCGGAGCGGGTGTTCGGTCTGATCCTGCCCGAACGCGATTCCTCCGACGACAGCGCCGCGCGTGCGAACATCCTCGCCGCACATCTGGGCATCCGCACGGAGACCGTGGACATCGCGCCGGCGCTGGAGGCGATCGGCTGCTATCGCGCGCGCGATGCCGCGGTGCGCAACACGATTCCGGAATACGGCGACGGCTGGAAATTCAAGATCGTGATCGACGGCGGTCTGCAGGGCCGTTTCAACCGTTTTCGGCTGATCGCCGAGGCGCCCGACGGCGCGCGTCACGACCGCGATCTGGCGCTGGCCGATTATCTGACCATCGTCGCCGCGACCAATTTCAAGCAGCGCATCCGCAAGACCCTCGAATACTTCCACGCCGATCGTCTCAATTACGGCGTGGTCGGCACGCCGAACCGGCTCGAATACGACCAGGGCTTCTTCGTCAAGAACGGCGACGGCTCGGCCGACGTGAAACCGATCGCGCATCTGTACAAGTCGCAGGTGTACGGCATGGCGCGTCATCTCGGCCTGCCCGAGCGCGTCTGCGCTGCGGTGCCGACCACCGACACCTACAGCCTCAGCCAGGGCCAGGACGAGTTCTACTTCGCCCTGCCCTACCGGCAGATGGATCTCGCGCTGTACGCGCTCAATCACGGCTATCCGGTTGCCGAGCTGGCGCGCGCGCTGGAGATCGACGAGGCGCAGGCGAACGCGATCTGGGAGGACATCCGCAACAAGCGCCGGACGACGAAGTACCTGCATCTGCCGCCGGTGCTGGCAGTAGACGTGCCGGAACTCGACGACGGCGCCTGAGCCGGGTCATCGGAGCAGGCCATGACCCAGGCGCAGGACCGGCCGCCGCCGTACGCGGTGCGCGCAGGTGATCCGGATGCCGATCGCGAAGCCGTGCTCGAGGTCTGGCGCGGCAATCTCGGTCAGGACGCGCGGATGGCCGTGAAGTACGACTGGTTCTACCTGCGCGCTCCGGCCGGCGCACCGCTGCTGCAGTTGCTGTTCCATGGCGACGGCGAAACGCCGGTGGGTGCCTGCAGCGCCGGCCGCCGCACCCTGCTGCGCGACGGCGTGCCGCTGCGCGCGGGCGTGCTGGTGGATCTGGCGGTCGCCCCCGAACACCGTTCGCTGGGCCCGGCGCTGATGCTGCAGCAGGGCCTGTTCGCCGCCGGCCAGCGCGAACTCGATCTGCTGTACGGCTTCCCGAATCCGAAGGCCGCACCGGTGTTCAAACGCATCGGCTACCGGCCGCTGGGAGAGATGATCCGCTACGCGCGGGTCGTGCGGCATGCGCCGTATCTGCGCCGGCGCCTGCCGAAGCTGCCGTCGTTCGCGGCGCCGCCGCTCGGCGCACTGATCGATCTCGGCCGCGGCCTGTGCGACGCCTTGCGACATCCGCAGGCGCACGCGCTGCGCGCGCGCTGGCATGCGCATGCGCCGGACATCGCGGCGCTGTGGGAATCGGCGCCCAAACCGCAGGCGATCACCGCGCAGCGCGACGACGCGCATCTGCGCTGGCGTTTCGACGAAGCGCCGGCGACCGATGGGCTCGCGCCGTTCCGTCACCTCACCCTGCACCGCGGCGACGCGCTCGTCGCCTGGTTCGCGACCCGCAGCGAAGACCGCACCCTGCATGTGCACGACTTCTGGACCGCGACCGGTGCGACGCCGCAGCCGGCCGAGGTACTCGCGTTGCTGCGCGCGGCGCGCGCGCAGGGGCACGCCGCGGTCTCGATCGAACTGGCGACCTCGGACGCCCGCCTCGCGCCCTGGCGCGCGCTCGGCTTCGAAGCACGCAGCCGCCGCCCGCTGTTCGGCGCGGGCGCCGCGCTCGAAGACGGCATCGATCTGCATCTGACTTCGGCCGACGAGGACGAATAGGCCTGCGAACTGGAGCGGGTTGCAGAGCGGGCAGCCCGCTGTACACCTTTTCACGAACGGTGGCAGCGGGCTGAAGCCTGCCCTGCCCTCGGAGTCTCTCCGGCGATGCCCAAAGGCACGCTCACGCCAACCGCATTGCCTCGCGCCGGAACAGATACCAGGCCAGCAGCTCCGGACGGAAACGGCCGCGGGCATCGGCGATGGTGTCGGTCTCGTAACCGGTGCGACCGAGCAACCACGACGGCCTGTCGCCGACCGGATTGAGCACCGGCACACTGGTGAACAGCAGCGCGTAGCCGGCCTCGCGCGCTCGCGCGGCGATGTCGGCATCGAAGGCGCCGTGCGGGAAGGACATCGTCGCGCAGGCCGGCGAATCCACACCCTCGGGCGCGGCCAGCATCGCCGCCATCGCCGCGCGGGCACCGCCGAGTTCGACATCGAGGTCCGCGCCCAGTTCTGCGGCCCGTGTCATCGGCACATGACTCTTGCCGTGCAGGCCGAGTTCTACGCCGCCGGCGCGCAGTGCCACCAGATCGGCGACATCGACCATGTGCCGATGGCCGTCGTCGAGCGCATCGGCGAAGCGCGCGAGCACTTCGCCGCGGGTCGCCGGCGACATCGTCTCGAGCTGCGCGATCGCATCGCGCAGACCGGCGATGCCGGAGCGTTCCGGACGCCGACCGCCGTGCTGGACCAATGCGGCGCCCAACGCATCGGACGACACTCGTTCGAGCCGCCAGGCCGCGACCAGCCGCTCCTGCCAGAAAGGCTGACGCGCACCGACCGCATCCGCGGCCACGAACATCACCGCCGGCAGGCCGGCCCGGCGCAGCGCCGGCAGCGCATAATCGACGTTGTCCAGCCAGCCGTCGTCGAAGGTGATCAGCAGCGCCCGCGGCGGCAGCCCGCCGCCTTCGCGCTGCGCGCGCAGCACCTCGGCCAGCGAGACCACGCGGTAATGGCGGCGGAAGAATCCGAGCGAGCGCTCGAACAGGTCCTCGGACAGGGTGTAATCCGGATCGCTGGAAGGCCAGCGCGGATCGCCCGGGCGCAACGTGCGGTGGAACATCACCACCGTTAAACTGTCGCGATTGCGCAGGCGATGGTACAGGCCGAGCGCACCGCAGGCGTACAGGCATTTTCTGGCGAAGTTCTTGAGCATGGCGCGCACGATCGAAGTTTCCGCCGGAGTCTCGGCGATTATACCGACCTGGAACCGGCGCGAGCTGGTGCAGCGGGCGATCGACTCGGCGCTGGCCCAGACCCGACCGCCGGAGGAAATCGTCGTCGTCGACGACGGCTCCACCGACGGCACCGGCGAGGCCCTGCTCGCGCGCTACGGCGATCTGATCGGAGAACGCATCGTCTATCACCGCCAGGACAACGCCGGGGTCTCGGCCGCGCGCAACGCCGGCATGCGTCTGGCCCGTGGCCGCTACTTCGCCCTGCTCGACAGCGACGACCTGTGGCGCCCGGAGAAGAACGCGCGTCAGCTCGAATGGCTGGAGGCGCATCCGGATTTCGGCATGGTCCTGTGCGACGTGGTCCGGGTCGACGCCGATGGCACGCCGTTCGATGTCTTCCGCCGCCGCGATGTGCTGCCCGAAGACGGCTGGGCGCTGCGCTGGCTGCTGCTCAACCCTTCGCTGGTGCCGGCCTCGGCGATGCTCCGGCGCGAGGTGTTCGAGACCTGCGGCGGCTTCGATCCCGCGCTGCGCACCGCCGAGGACATCGATTTCCATCTGCGCGTGGCGCGGCGCTGGAAGATCGGCGTGGTCGAGGCCGAACTGGTCGAGGCGATGCGCGGACACGACGGGCTGTCCGCGGAATCCAGCACCTACGACGACTACGTGAAGGTGGTCGAGCGCGCGGTCGCCGACGCCGGCGACATGATCGAGGAGCGCGTGCGCCGCGAAGCGCT
>JBIJAD010000427.1:0-3209 GCA_044345955.1 Lysobacteraceae bacterium | reverse complement strand
CACCCGCTGCCACAGTCCGGACTTGCGGTGCTGGGTGCGGTTCCAGTCGTCCATCGCCTCCAGTACCGCGACATCGTGCGCGATCGCGAATTCAGGGCCTTCGGCGAGGACATTGAGCTGCGCGTCGGTGACCACGGTGGCGATCTCGATGATCGAATCGCGCCCGGTGTCCAGTCCGGTCATTTCCAGGTCGATCCAGATCAGGCGGCCTTCGGAAGGGAGAGGTTCGGTCGTCGTGGTCGGCATGCGCTCGCTTCGGAACGGGACAATGCCGCATCATAGCCCAGCCCTTCCGCCCGAGGCATGCGCATGTCCCTGCCCGCCCCGATCGACACCCATACCGTACTCGGCGCGATGCTGGCGCCGGCCCTGTTGATGGCGGCCACCGGCTCGCTGCTGGTGTCCGCGAATGCGCGGCTGGCGCGGGTGGTGGACCGCCTGCGCGGGCTGATCGTGGCCTGGGAGAAGGACGCGCCCGACCGCATCGAACGCGATACACAGATCGATCGTCATCGTCGGCGCGCGGCGATGGTGCTGCGCGCGTGCCGGATGCTCTACGCCGCGCTCGGGGGCTTCATCGGGACCAGTCTCGGGCTGGCCGCGGATGCGCTGCTCGGTTTCCGCATGGGCGCGGTGCCGACGGTGCTGGCCGTGATCGGCATGCTCTGCCTGCTGATCGCCTGCTTCCAGATGGGCCGCGAGGTGAGCCTGTCGGTGAAAAGCTTCGACGAGGAACTGGACCAGGAGCTGGCGCGGCGACGCGGCTGAGCCGCCGACGCCTCAGATCAGAGCGACTTGCCCGTTTCGAAGATCCAGCGGCGGCGCAGGCGGATCTCGCCGAACCTGCGCTCGATCTGGTCGATGTAGATCTTTTCTGTCGGCGCATGCCTGTACGTATTCTCCGGGAGCTTCATGATCCCGTCTCGCGATCCGCCTCCGCAGTTCCATCGACCCCGGACGGCGACAGCGGCGGTTTGCCGCGTTTGCGCCGGAAATAATTGGTCAGCATCGTGCCCGCTTCCTCTGCGAGCACACCGCCGACGACCTCGACGCGATGATTGTGCCGCGGATCGGCGAGCAGATCGAAGACGCTGCCGGCGGCGCCGGTCTTGGGGTCGCGCGCGGCGTAGACCACACGCGCCAGGCGCGCATGCACCGCCGCCATCGCGCACATCGCGCAGGGCTCGAGGGTGACGTAGAGCGTGCAGCCGATCAGCCGGTGATTGCCCAGCGCGCGGCCGCCGGCGCGCATCGCGACGATCTCGGCATGGGCGCTTGGGTCGTGATCGCCGATGTTGCGGTTCCAGCCCTCGCCGATCGCGCGGCCTTCGGCATCCACCAGCACCGCGCCGACCGGGATCTCGTCGGCTTCGCGCTCGGCGCGCGCGGCAAGCGCGAGCGCGTGACGCATCCAGTGCGCGTCGAGGGCGTCGCGGTCGACGTCGTGATGGGCGGCGCGTGCGGGCGGCGGGGTCGGGCTGGCTTCGGTCATCGGGGCCGATCGACGGCGGGTCGGGCGCCGCGTGTTGTCATCGCGGACGTGCCATCATGCGTCCTGCGCCCCCCGATGTCATCCAGCCGGAGCGCCGCCGCCGGGGGCGATGCCCGGCCAGGGAAAACGCGCAGGATGCGCGCAACAGGGGATGTTCCATGTCGAACCAGACCGATCCGTCCGCGGCCTCGCCCGCTTCCGGCTGCGCCACGCCCGTCCGCCTGCCTCCGGTGCTGCCGCCGGAGCCCTGCTGCTGCGGCGACGACCCGATCCATGGCCTCAAACAGTTGTTCGTCGATTACTTCCAGGGCCGCGGCATGGCCGCCGGGCGCGATCCGGCCACGCGACCGGTGTTCCTGCGCCTGCACGGCGCGGCGCACGGCCGTTTCGTGGTCGATCCCGACCTGCCCGAGGCCCTGCGCGTGGGCGTGTTCGCGCAGGCGCGCGAATACCCGGTGTGGGTGCGGTTCTCGGCCGATGTCCAGCCCGGCGCGCCCGACCTCAAGGGCACCACCGGCATCGGCATCAAGCTGTTCGGAGTCGAAGGCGAGAAACTGCTGGCGCCCGACCAAGACGCGCTGACCCACGATTTCATCCTGCAGAACCACGATGTCTTCTTCGTCGATACCGCGAGGGACATGTGCGAGTTCACCTGCGCCTCGCTGCACGGCAAGGCCGAACAGTACCTCAAGGACCACCCGGTCACGCAGGATGTGCTGAACGCAATGGAGAAGGTGGTCGCGTCGGCGCTGACCACGCCCTACTGGAGCGTGTTGCCCTACGCCTTCGGCGAGGGTCGCTACGTGAAATACAAACTCGAACCGATCGAAGCGGCCGCGCCCGACGCGCCGCCGGGTGTCGACCAGCCCGACTTCGACGACCCGTTCTATCTGCGCGCCGATCTGCACGCACGCCTGCGCCGCGGCCCGGCGCGGTTCCGGTTCATGGTGCAGTTGCGCACCGACGACGCGGCGATGCCGCTGGATGCGGCCACGGTGCAATGGAGCGAAGCGCTGAGCGCGCCGGTGCAGGTGGGCATCCTGGAATTGCCGCAGCAGGACGCGGGCACCTGCGGCCAGTCGTCCTATGGCGAGAATCTCGCGTACAACCCCTGGCACGCGCTGCCCGAGCATCGCCCGATCGGCAGCATTTCCGATGCGCGTGCGGTGGTCTACCGCGCCTCGTCCGAGAACCGGCGCAACGTCAACGGCGTGCCGCTGGCCGAGCCGACGGTGCCGCGCCCCGCGCACTACGCGCCGGGCGTGCTGTATCCGGCCGCGAAGGACACCCGCATCGTGCGCGCTGCGATCCATCCGGCGATCGGCGTCGCCCGGGTCGGCAACAGCGCGGAGGAATACTTCCTCGCCCCGCAGGTGGCCGACCCGCCGCCCCAGCCGCCGGGCTTCTATCGCGACGCGACCGGCGCGCTCAAGCGCGAGGCCGCGCAGTTCCGGATCTACGGCTACAACGCCGCCGGCGAAGTGGTGCGCGAGCTGACCTCGGACTGGGCCGACATCGCCTGGACCGTGCACCTGAGCAACAGCAAGGCGGCCTGGTACCAGTGGCAGATCGCGATGGACATCCCCGAGGCCGCGACCACCACCCTGCCGCTGCGCAATGCGAAGGTGAAACCGCGCGACACGTTGGTGATCGACGCCGGCCCGCAGCGCGTCGCCGGCCGCAACGCCGCCCCGGTGGACTGCAGCGGCGCCTTCAC
>JBIJAD010000426.1:0-3215 GCA_044345955.1 Lysobacteraceae bacterium | reverse complement strand
GGAAGGTGTCGCCGTTGGTCGCCAGCACTTCGAACTGCTTCTCGCCGTCGACGTTGGCGATCTCGATGATCGACACGTCGAAGGTGCCGCCGCCGAGGTCGTACACGGCGATCTTGCGATCGGCGCCGCCGTCGCCCTTGTCGAGGCCATACGCCAGCGCGGCCGCGGTCGGCTCGTTGATGATGCGGCGGACTTCCAGGCCCGCGATGCGGCCGGCGTCCTTGGTCGCCTGGCGCTGACTGTCGTTGAAGTAGGCCGGCACGGTGATGACCGCTTCGGTCACGGTCTCGCCCAGATAGGCTTCGGCCGTCTTCTTCATCTTGGTCAGCACTTCGGCCGAGATCTGCTGCGGCGCCATGCGGCGGCCGTCGCTGGTCGAGACCCAGGCGTCGCCGTTGTCGTGCGCGAGGATCGCGTACGGGACCAGATCGAGGTCCTTCTTGACCTCGGCGTCGGTGAACTTGCGGCCGATCAGGCGCTTCACCGCGAAGAAGGTGTTCTTGGGATTGGTCACGGCCTGACGCTTGGCGCTGGCGCCGACCAGGACTTCTCCGTCCTTGGTGTAGGCCACGATCGACGGCGTGGTGCGGTCGCCTTCGCTGTTCTCGATGACCCTGGCCTTGCCGCCCTCCATGATCGCGACGCACGAATTGGTCGTGCCCAGATCGATACCGATGATCTTGCCCATGATGGTGTTCCTCTGATCTTGAATATGGGGGCGGGCGTGCCGCCGATGTTCCGTGTGTGGGGGAGCCTGCGCGGGCTTTCAAGCGCCGGCTGCGCGGTGTTCATGCGGCGGAGACGGCAACGCCGGGACGATCCCGTCGCTCAGTCCTGTTTCGCCACGACCACCAGCGCCGGTCGCAGCAGGCGCTCGTTGAGCACGTAGCCTTTCTGGAAAGTCTGCGCGACCGCGCCGGGTGGCACGCCCTCGGCCTCGATCATGCTCATCGCCTGATGTCGCTCCGGGTCGAAGGCGTCGCCCGCGGCCGGCGCCACTGCCATCAGACCGTTGGCCTCGGCGATGCGATGCAACTGGCGCAGAGTCAGTTCCATCCCGGCGCGCAGCGGGTCGCCTTCGGGCGCGGCGGCCAGACCGGCTTCCATGCTGTCGAACAGCGGCAGCAGCTCGCCCAGCAGGCGCTCGTTGGCGAACTTGCGTGCGGTGTCGACCTCGCGCGCCAGACGCTTGCGCTGGTTCTCCAGATCGGCCCGCTCGCGCAGCGATTCGGCCCGCAACTGCTCGATCTCTGCCTTCAGACGTTCGACTTCGGCCTGCGGGGTATCCTCGGCAGCGGCCGCCTCGACCTCCGGCCGGGGCTCTTCCTGTTGGGTATGTTCTTGATTCATCTGGCTTCGTGCTCGAGTCCGGGGCGGGTTTCCCGCCGACCGGCGAGGGATGGGGCCGACCCCTGCGGATTCAAGCCCCGTGTCGCAAAACACGGCCCGTGACGGGCCATCGCCTCATGGGCCATCGCCTCATGGGCCATCGCCTCAGCGGCCCTCTTCGGGCCCCAGCGCCTCGCTGAGCGCCGCAGCCGCGGCCTGCACCACCGGGATCACCCGCTCGTAGGCCATCCGGGTCGGGCCGATCACGCCCAGCACGCCGAGCGTTCGCCCCCCGGCGGCATAGGGAGCGGTCACCAGCGACACCCCGTCCAGCGGGGCCATGCCGGTTTCCTCGCCGATGAAGATCCGCACCCCGGGCGCGCGCAGGGTGCGTTCGAGCACCTGCAGGATCTCGCGCTTGCTGGCGAAGGCCTCGAACAGCTCGCGCAGGCGATCCAGATCGGACAGGTCCTGGACCCCGATCAGCCGGGTCTGGCCGGCGACCAACATGTCCTCGGCGTCGCTGGCCATGGCCTGGTCGGCCAGTTCCAGCGCCTGTGCCATCAGCAGTTCCATCTCCTGACGCGCGCTGCGCAGCTCAGCCAGCAGCAGCGCGCGGGCCTCGGCCAGCGGCCGGCCGGCGTAGTGGGTGTTGAGATAGTTGGCGATCCGCTCCAGCTCGCCCGGCTCGTGACTGCGCCGGGTCTGGATCACCCGGTTCTGCACGTCGTTGTCGGCGAACACCAGGATCGCCAGCACCCGCTGGCCTTCCAGCGGCACGAATTCGATGTGCCGGAACGCGAACTGCTCGCGCTTGGGCACGCTGACCACGCCGACGAAGTGGGTCATCGCCGAGACCAGCTCCGACGCGCTGCCCAGCAGACGCTGGGTGCCGGTGCCGGCGGCCAGCTCGGCGCGCAGCCGACCGACCTCGGTCTCGGCCAGCGGTTCGACCTGCAGCAGGCTGTCGACGAAGACGCGATAGCCCTGCGAGGTCGGGATGCGCCCGGCAGACGTATGCGGCGCGGCCAGCAGGCCGATGTCCTCCAGCTCGGCGAGGATGTTGCGGATCGTCGCCGGGCTGACCTCCAGACCGGCGCAGCGGGCCAACGTCTGCGAGCCGACCGGCTCGCCGTCGCGGATGTAGCGCGCGATCAGCGTGCGCAGCAGTTGCCGGGCGCGCGGGTCGAGCGTGCGCGGGTCGAAGCCGGGGTCTGCGGGACGGTGCATGCGCACGATATAGGCGCAGTCGCGCGCGCGCGCAAGAGGCCGCGGCCGTCTCCGGAATTGAGATCGGTTCGGGCACAATGCGCGTCCATGCTGACCCATCTCACCCTTCGCGATTTCGCCGTCGTCTCGGCCACGGAACTCGAATTCGGCCCGGGCATGACGGTCATTTCGGGCGAAACCGGCGCCGGCAAGTCGCTGCTGGTCGATGCGCTGGGCTTTCTCTCCGGGCTGCGCGCCGACAGCGGCATGGTCCGCCACGGCGCCGAACGCGCCGAGCTAAGCGCCGAATTCGACCTCGCCGACCGCCCCGAGGCCCTCGCCTGGCTGCAGACCCAGGACCTGGACGATGGCCGCACCTGCCAGTTGCGTCGCACGCTGCGCTCCGACGGCGGCTCGCGCGCCTGGATCAACGGCCGCCCGGCCACGCTCTCGCAGCTCGGCGAACTGTCCGGCCTGCTGGTCGAGATCCACGGCCAGCACGAGCACCAGGCGCTCTTGTCCAAAGCGAGCCAGTTGAGCCTGCTCGACGCTTTCGGCCGTCACGGCGCACCGCTGGCCACGGTCGCCGCCGCGGCCGATGCCTGGTCCACCCTGCTGCGCGAACGCGACACGCTGTCCCGCGCCGGCGACGTCTCCGATCGGATCGCGCTGCTCGA
>JBIJAD010000425.1:0-3223 GCA_044345955.1 Lysobacteraceae bacterium | reverse complement strand
CCGCGCAGCAGTTCGGCTATCGCGCCGAACTGCTCGGCGCCGTGGAGTCGGTGAACCACCGCCAGAAGGAGCACCTGTTCGAGCTGATCGAGCGCCACTACGGCGGCGCGGCGGCGCTCAAGGGCAAGACCTTCGCGGTCTGGGGCCTCGCGTTCAAGCCCAACACCGACGACATGCGCGAAGCCTCCAGCCGCACCCTGCTGCGTCAGTTGTGGGAGGCGGGCGCGACGGTGCGCGCCTTCGACCCCGAAGCCGGTCACGAGGCGCAGCGGATCTTCGGCGAGCGCACCGATCTGGTGCTGTGCGAACACGCCGTCGACGCGCTGCAGGGCGCCGATGCGCTGGTCGTGGTCACCGAATGGAAGCAGTTCCGCAGCCCCGATTTCGCGAAACTGAAAGCGGCGCTGAAGGATGCGGCGATCTTCGACGGTCGCAATCTCTACGATCCGGCCGAACCCGAGGCGGCCGGGCTTGCGTACTACGGCATCGGCCGCGGGCGCTCGATCCTGCGGTCCTGAACCATGTCCAGGGACGAGACGCGCGCGCTGGAACAACGCGTGGTCGAGCTGGAAAGCCGGCTCGCCTTCCAGGAACAGGCGCAGACCGAGCTGAGCGATGCCTTGGCCGACCTGCGCGCCGAAGCCGCGCGTAGCGCCGGCCTGCTGCGCCGTGTGCTCGAAGAACTCAAACTCCATCGCGGCGATCTGATGGCCGATCCGGCCGAAGAACCGCCGCCCCCGCACTACTGATTCCGTCATCCGATGAGCGATTCCCTGCGCGACCAGTTGCTGGGCCTCGGCTTCAAGCCGTCGCCAAAACCCGAGAAGAAGCCGGACAGGAAGCCCGATGCGCAGGCGCGATCGCGGCACGATCCATCGCGTCCGGGTGGCGACAAGCCCGACGTGGGCGGAAAATCCGGCGACAGGCACAGCGGCAAGCACGCCGTAAGACCCGCTGGAAAACCGGGTGGAAAACCTGGCGGCAAACCGGGGCAGGGCGGCAGGCCCGGCGGCAAGCCGCGCACCCAGGAAGAAATCGATCTGGCCAAGGCCTACGCCATCCGCGCCCAGCGCGAGAAGGAGGAACGGATCGAGGCCGAGCGCCTGAAACAGGAAGAAGCGCGCAAGCGCCGCGAAGCCAAGGCGAAACTGGCCGAATTCCTCAAGGACAAGGGGCTGAACGACAAGGACGCCGAAATCGCCCGGCACTTCCCCTACGGCGGCAAGATCAAACGCATCTACGTCAACGCCGATCAGCTCAGGCAGCTCAACGCCGGCGAACTCGGCGTGGTCCAGCTCGACGGCCGCTACCTGCTGGTGACCGCGGCCGACCTCGCCGAAGCCGAAGCGATCTTCGCCCCCGCGGTCGCGCTGAAGGTCGATCCGAACGCGCCCGCCGAGGACGATCCCTACGCCGACCCGCAGTATCAGGTGCCGGACGATCTGGTGTGGTGAGCTGAAAAGATGACATCGGTACATCGGGACGTCGCTGCTTGGTGCCATCTTCCTGGCGCATCTTCATGACGAAGGCGCAACATGTCGCAGCACGCCACGCACGCCAGCTTTATTCCTTATCTGGAAATACTCGACCGTGACCTCGCCAGGTTGAAGGAAGATACCCTGAAGCCCGCGTCGGCGCTTCCTGCCGAAGTCGGCGGGCGCGGGATCTACGTTTTCTACGAGGGAAATAGCCCCCTCTACGTCGGTCGTTCGAACACTCTACGCAAGCGCATACAGCAGCATTGTCGGCCGGCGAGCACACACAATCAGGCGACATTCGCGTATCGGATCGCCGGCACGGAATTAGGACTGCCCCGTGCGGGATACCACCCCGACGACTCGCGGGCAAGACGTCTCGAAACGAATGCTGCCCTCCGGAGCGCGTTTTCCAAGGCGAAGGAACGTATCAGGGCGATGTCGGTCCGGATTCTGAAGGTCGACGACCCGCGCCAGCAGGCGCTTTTCGAGCTCTATGCGGCGATCGTGTTCGAAACGCCCTACAACGACTTCGACAACCACTGAGAACACGCGTCACGGCCGGTCCAGCAACTCGTCCACCGGCTTGAACAGCAGGGTCTCGGCGCCCGCGGCGAAGCTGCGCAGGCCGGAAATGCCGAGATCTCGGATCAGGCGATGCGCGGTGTGCGGCAGCGGCGAGTCGGCGATGTCGTGCGGGGCGAGGTTCTTGCCGCCGACGCCCGGCAGCAGATCGATGCCGGCTGCGGCGTAGCAGTGCTGGACCATCGCCGAGCAGTACAGCGCGCCTTCCTTCGCCAGCAGATTGCCGCGCTGGCGCAGGCGGGTGCTGTACATCGCCAGCATGGTGCCGACCAGTTCGCTCAAGGAGTAATGCGTGAGCCCCGAGAGCAGGTCCAGACCGGCGGTCAGCACCTGCCGGGTCTGCGCCTCGTCGAGACCGAAATCCAGCACCGCGATGTTGGGGAAGGCCTCCACGTCGAAGTAGCGCGACAGCCGGTTTTCCTGCACACCGAGGCGCATCTGCCTGTGGCGCAGGTCGAGGTCGGATTCGAGCACCCACCACTGGCCGTCGCTGCGCCGCTCGCTGAACAGGAACGCATGCGACCACAGGCTGCGATGGCCGTCTTCGGTCAACGGCGCCTGCGCCTTGCGGATCAGCTTGCTGATGCCGTCGCCGCCTGCGCACAGGCCGATCCGGCCGGGCGCGGCGTGACGCAGCAGGAAAGCGGCGTTGTCGCCGGCCGCGGCGTCGGTGTCTTCGCTCATGCGCTGTCGTTCCTGCGATCGTCTGCGGCATCGGCCCCGCGCATTGTGTCGATCGCGCTGCGGATGAGGGCGGCGGTCTCGCCCGGGGCTTCCATCGGGAACAGATGGCTGCCGCCGGACCAGTACAGCCGCGATCCTACCAGCGCGCGGGTCGCGCGCAGGCCGATGCTGCGCAGCTCGCGCGACCGCCGGCCGCCGATGAAGGACACCGGCACGCGCAGCCGCGCGCCGACTTCGGCCACCCGCTGCGTGGGCAGCGAACGATAGATCCGGAATTCGATGTCGCGGTCGAACAGCAGTTCGCGGCGATCGCGGCCGGCCGGCACCGTGCAGTGCTCGGCATAGTCGCGCAGCACCCGCGGGTCCCAGCGCGCGAAGGCGGCCTTGGCGGCGTAGTGCGCGTGCGCGGCCTCGACATCGGGCCAGTGCCGGCGTCGCTGCAGGGTGGCGTCGAGCGGCATCATCAGCCGGTCGAGCCC
>JBIJAD010000088.1:0-11808 GCA_044345955.1 Lysobacteraceae bacterium | reverse complement strand
ATCAGCGCCGCTGCCGACGAGGCCAGCGACATCAGCAGCATCGTGCCGAACACCAGGGTGCCGAACTTCCGCCGGCCGGTGAAGGGGCCGACCATGAAGGCGATCGCGATGGGAAGCAGCACGATGGCGAGGCTCTGCAGAAAGTTCGACAACGGCGTCGGATTCTCCAGCGCGACCGAACTGTTCGGGCCGTACCAGCCACCGCCGTTGGTGCCGAGCTGTTTGGCCGCGACCATCGGCGCGACCGGGCCGACCGGGATCCGCTGCACGGCCATACCGGCGCCCGGATCGATCGGGGTCGCATCGGCGCCGCGCGCCAGGGTGGACGGCACGCCCTGCCAGGCCAGCAACAGCGCCAGCGCCGCGCACAGCGGCAGCAGGATGCGCAGGGTCGCGCGCACGACGTCGACCCAGAAATTGCCGACATCGCGCTCGGCGCCTTCCTCCGGCGCAGTCTCGCCCGACATCGCCTCGCGGCCACCGAACAGTCCGCGCAAGGTCGCGACCAGCATGGCCAACCCGAACATCGGCGTGATCACCTGCAGCCCGGTCACACCGACCATCTGCGACAGGTAGGACAACTGGGCCTGTCCCGAGTAATGTTGCTGATTGGTGTTGGTGAGGAAGGACACCATCGTGTGCAGCGCGAGGTCCCAGGACATCCCCGGCACACCGTCGGGATTCAACGGCAGCGCGCCCTGGGCCATGAACAGCACCCAGACCGGAACGGCCAGGGCCAGATTCGCGTACAGGAAAGCCAGCGCGTATCCCCGCCAGGTCATGCCGCCCTGTCCGGCCGGCCCCAGCATGCGCAGGATGCCGCGCTCCAGCGGGAGAAACACGCGATCGCCGGGGGCCGGCTCCCCACGCATGACCCGGGCCATGTAGCGCCCGATCGGCCAACCCAGCGCCACGGCGAGGATCATCGTCAGCACGACATCGATCATGGCGGCCGCCTCAGAAGTCTTCGGGATAAAAGATGACGTACAGCAGGTACGCCGCAGCCAACGCCGCGCACAGGACGCAGCTCGCGATCAACCAGACAGGCATCGCAACACCTCGGGAGTTTCGGAAAAGGACGGCGGCGATGCGGCTCGACGTCCCGGCCGCATCGACCGGGTACGGGGCGCAGTCTGCGCGTCGGGCGCGCAAAATCGCCATGCGCGAACCGCGCACGGCGAGTAAAGAGTGCATAAATTCGCGGCAGCCGGTGCGGCGGGCGATGCGGCGGTTGCGGCGATGCCCACGCCGCGATGCCGTGGTCGCTCCCGAACCCGGGAGCGACCACGGGAGATCTCAACGCGCGGCGGCGAGCCGGATCGGGTCCGGCTGCTGGGTCTGGTTCTGCTGTTGGTCGGGCTGCGGCTGGGTGTTCTGACGGGCGCCCGCGGCTTCGGCCATGCGTGTGCTCTGTTCGATGCTCTGGCTCGTCGCCTGGTTGTAGTCGATGTAGGCGTTCTTCGAGGCCGGGCTGGTCGGGTCGCCCTGCACCGCGATCAACAGGGTCTGGCCGGTCTGTGCCGTGGCGCGGCTGACGTGGTTGATTTCGGTGAAGCCCGAGGCCTTGGCGTCGGCGGCGACCGCCGCGGCGGCGCGTTCCATTTCCTCGCGCGATTTGAAGCCGCCACCGGGGCCGAGCTGTTCGAGATTGGACAGGGCCTGCGCATAGAGCCGGTGATCGGGATGGGACGGGTCCGCGATCGTGGGTTTGTTGCCCTGCGGCTGCGGCGAGGTGCGGCTGTCGGACGCCGGCGGTTGATCGGTCGTGCCGGTGTTCGGCTTCTGATCGGCGGGCTTCTGATCGGCGGGCTTTTCCGCCGGTTTCTCCACAGGTTTCTCGACCGGTGCGGTCTTCTGCTGGCCCGGATGGATGCCCAGCGCCTTCAACGTCTGTTCGCCGGCATCGCCGTCGACCTGCAGGCCCATCTTCGCCTGATACTTGCGCACGGCGGCTTCGGTCAGATCGAGGAAGTTGCCGGTTTCCGGCAGCTTGCGTCCCTGATCGTCGCGAATCCCGGCTTCGTTCAAGGCCCGCTGCAGGCGCAGCACGCCTTCGCCGCGTTCACCCTTGGTGAGCAGGGTATCTTCGAGACCGCCGCTGCGCGTCTGGTTCTGACTCTGGCCCTGACCGACCGCGCCGCTGTCGCGCGAATACTTGTTGGGATCGCCGCTGAGCGCGCGATAAGCTGCGTCCGGATTCATGCCGGCCTGCACGTTCTTCTGGTACTGCTCGCGCATCTGGTTGAGCACGCGCTCGGTCTGCGCCGGCGAGATCGAGGCCAGATTGCCGCCCGAATCGCCGTCGTAGACGCCGCGTCCGCCCTTGCGCGGCGTGCCGACGCTGGCGAACTCCTGCGCCAGCGCATGCTGGGCGTTGTCCAGGCCCGTGGCGCCGCCGGTCTTGCCGGTGATGTAGGCCTTGACCGCGGGACGCTTCTCGTCGATCAGATAGTCGGCGAACATCTTCTCCTGCAACTGCGGGGTGAACTTCGCGTTGCGGTCGATGCCCAGCGCCTTGACCGTTTCTTCCAGCGTATCCGGGGTGAACTGGTATTTGCCGACCGCGAACAGACGGTCGGGATTGCCGCGCGGCAGATCCTGGCGACGCATCACTTCGCCCACGGTCATCTGCGAGAAATCGATCTGCGCACCGCGGGCATCACCGGCGACGCCGCGGTTGAACGAGTTGTAGCCGCCCTCGCCGCTGCCGATGAGCCTGCCCAGCGGATTGTCCGGGCCGTAGCCGTAGGGATTGGTCTGGGCCGCCGGCTTCGGTTGTTCGGTCGGTTTCGGCTGCTCGACCGGCTTCTGTTCGGTCGGCTTCTGCTGCTGGGTCGGCGAGATCACGCCCAGTTCGATCAGCATCTCGCGACTGGCGACGCCGGTGACGGGCCGGCCCTTCATGCGTTCGTAGTTCTGCACCGCCTCGCGGGTGCGTTCGCCGAAATCCTTGTCCGGATCGAGTTGATTGCCCTTGGCGTCGCGGGCGCCGGCGGCGTTGAGTGCGCGCTGCAGTTTCTCGACCTCTGGTCCGAATTCGCCGAAGCTCAGCTTGCCGTCGGCCAGCGGCGGATCGGCCTGCTTCGGGAAGTTGCCGGAGATCGGCACGAAGGTCGGACGCTCGGTCACGATGTTCTCGACCGGGCCCGGCGGGCGGCGGTCGGTGGTGATCGTGCCGGCATGCATGTCCTTGATCCACTTGTCCGCCTGCGCGATGTAGCGGGTATTGACGTCGAAGTGGACGTGATCGCCGAAGGCGTTGGGATTGCCGTTGTTGTAACCGTGCTGCAGGCCGATCGGCTGGCCGTACTCGACCTTGTCGCCCGGCTTCAGATTCGGATCGATCTTCGCGTGCCGGATCTGGAACATCGTGTCGCCGGTCTTCGGGTCGTTGATGGTGATGACGCCGTCGTCGCGGTCGATCTTGCCGATCACGCCGCTGGCCGGCGACGGGATGGGCACCTGGTCGTTGCGCAGGCCCGGCGCGGTGATGACCATGTCCTTGCTGACCATGTACTCGCCGCCCGGCGTGAGCACCGCGGTGCCGCGGTAATTGCCGAGGATTTCCTCGGGCTCGCCGCCGACGCGGGCGTAGACGCGGCCGCTCTCCTGCAATTTCCTGCTCGGATGGTGGTTTTCGAGACTGCGGTAGTCGGTGACCAGTTGCGATGTGTTGCCGACGCTTTCGTAGATCGTGATCTTGGACATGGCGTTGCTCCTTGGTTCGGCGTTCGGAATTCAGCGGTGGTGGTTCGGCAAAGACTGCGGGGCCAGCGAATGCGGATTCGCTGAAGATCAGGGGCTCGGCGGCTCGGGGTCCTGGGTGAGGTACCAGCAGCCGTCGCGCGCTTCGAAACGGTAGGAATTGCCTTCGGACATGCCGTAGAGGTAGCGCACGTCGCGGACGTTCTCGCCGGCGGCGCTGACCTGCAGCGGAAGCGGAGCTGCATCGCGCGCGCCTTCGGCGTCGACGAAGTGGTAGCCGTCGCTGCCGCGGGCGACGTTGAAACCGGTGTACTGCTGTCCGGCAACGTAGACCATCACGGTGTCGTCGCCGTCCTCGCCCCCGCCCAGTTCGGCGACCTTGACCAGCGGCGCGGTGAACGCGCGTTCGATCGCTTCGTCGGCGGCGAAACGCTGCAGGAAGGCATCGAAATCCTGCGCCGGGCAGGCCGGCGCCGCGGCGGCGGCCGTCACCGGCGAACGCTCCCAGGACTGGACCGCGAACGCGGCCTGCTCGCCGGGCGTGTTCCAGCGGTCGTAGGGGCCGTAGGCGGTGACCCGCATGCGCTGCGCTTCGGTCGCGTTGGCGAAATGCATCACGCAGTGGCCGTCGCCGCTGCAGCTCTCGACTTCGGGCAACTCGCCGCAGACCCGCGCTTCGCCGCCGACGTTCTCGCGGCAGGCGGGATCGCGCAGCGGCAGCCAGCCGGCATCGAGCAGACGCCGGCGGAGGTCGGCGTAGGGCATGTCCTTGGCGAAGGCGGCATCGACCGCGGATGCCGGCGGCGCGGCCGGTTCGGTGGCGGGTGCCTGCGCGGCAGCCGTTGCGTCGGGAGCGTTGGCGGGCGCTGCGGCGTCGGTGGCCGGCGCGGTGGGCTTGCACGCGGCGAGCAGCAGGGCGAGGAAACAAAGGGCGGCGTTCCGGTAGCGCATGTTCGAGCCTGGGGTCCTGGGGGTCGGGGGAAGGGACGCTGCGATATGCAGCGCCGGCGGTGGTCAGAGCGTTCGCGGGCGATGTTCGGGGGCGGCCTGATCGGGCGCGGCCGGATCGGACAAGCTTCGATCCGTCGCGCGCGCGACGAGCGGGGACGATGCGGCGAGCGCAGCCAACTGCGCGGTCGAAGTCTCGACCGGCTGCGCGGACAACTGCGCGAGATTCAGCGGCAAGCGATGCGTGGGTTCCTGCATCGGGCCCTCGACCGCGAACACGATGCCCGGCGCGCCGGGCACCAGATGATCGAAGCTGCGGAACCCGGCGCCGGTGGTCGCGACCAGCAGCGACGCGGCGGCGCGTCCGCGCGCATCGTCGTCGAGCCCGGTCACGCCGCCCAGCAGCGTCCACGCCTGGTGATAACGCTCGTGCAGCGGATGTGCGGGGTCCGCAACCGAGGCGGCGACCGGGCCGGAATGGGCGTTGTCGACTGACGCGCTGCGCTGCGGATCGGATACGGCCATCAGCTTGTCGAGGCCGTCGCGATTGCGCGTGATGTCGTGGACGAGATCGTAATTGCTGACGCCGTTGGCGTCGCGGAAGGCGCGGCCGCCGGTCATCGCCTCGCGCGCGCTGCCGAAGCCCATGACCTGCGCGGCCTTGAGGAAGCCGGCGACGCGTGCGGGTTTTTCGTCATCGCCGAGGAAGCCCTCGGCACGGGCACGGGCGAAGTCGTTCTCGGCGTTGATGCGGAAGGCGCGATCCTGCAACTGCGGCGTGCGCAGATAGGTCGCGAGGTCGAGGCCATCCTTCCAGTTGGCGGGGTCCTGCAGGAACGCGGCCATGCCGCCGGTCTTCGCCCACGTCCATTCGTTGCGATGGCCGGCCATCGCCTGCTGCAGTCTGTCCTGATCGATGTAGCCGGCTTCGGCCAGGAATTCGGCGCCGGCACGGTAACGCCCGGCGTAACCGAGACGGTTGACGCCGTCGTGGTCGCCGCCACGGCTCAGCGTCGCGACGGTCGACGCGATGAGTCTGCGGGTCATCGCGTCGTCCAGCGACGCAATATTCCCCTCGTTGTACTCGCCGGCAGTGGCCACTGCCTTCTGTCGAATATCAGCCATGACGCTTCTCTGATGGATATTCAACGGACCACGGCATCCGGGATTGACCGGAACCGGTACCGGGCGCCGTCGCCGACGGCCGGAAGGTACGTCCGGGCCGCAGGCTAGCAAGTCCCGACGTGGAAAGAAAGCGCCCGGCCGGCCGGCCCGCGGCGGGCGGTGCCCGGGGAACGCCGGCCGCGGCCCGCGGTCGGAGACTGCGGCAGTGTCCCCCGCCCCGCTTTGCTGCGATCATGCAGCCCGCACTTTTCAGGCCCCTCCCCCGCTTCCCGCCATGACTCCCCTGCGTCGACTTCTGCTGGGCTGCGCCCTGGCCCTGCTCGCCGGCTGCGGCGGCCAGACCGCCAGACCGCCCTCGCCTCCGCCCGCGGTCAAACCCGCCCCGCCCGCGCCGCCGGTGAAGATCCGGATCGGTATCGCGCTCGGAGGCGGCGCCGCCAAGGGCTTCGCCCACATCGGCGTCATCAAGATGCTGGAAGCCAACGGCATCCGCCCCGAGGTGGTCTCCGGCACCAGCGCCGGCAGCGTGGTCGGTGCGCTCTACGCGAGCGGCATGGACGTCTTCGAAATGCAGCAGCACGCGGTCGCGCTGGACGAGGCGCGGATCCGCGACGTCACTCTGTTCAACGGCGGTCTGATCCGCGGCCAGAAGCTGCAGGACTACGTCAACGAGATGGTCGGCCGGCGACCGTTCGAGAAGATGCGCATGCCCTTCGCGGTGGTCTCGACCCGGCTGGAGACCGGCGACCGCACCGTGTTCGTGCGCGGCAACGTCGGCCAGGCGGTGCGCGCTTCGTGCAGCATTCCCGGCGTGTTCGAGCCGGTGAAGATCGGCGAGTACCGCTACGTCGACGGCGGCGTGGTCAGCCCGGTGCCGGTGGACGCCGCGCGCCAGCTCGGCGCGGATTTCGTCATCGCGGTGGACATCTCGACCAAAACCACCGGCGAAACCCCGAAGAACATGCTCGGCGTGGTCAACCAGTCGATCACGATCATGGGCCAGAAGCTCGGCGAACAGGAGCTGGCGCGCGCCGACGTGGTGATCCGGCCGCGGGTCAATGACATCGGCCCGGCCGCATTCGAGCAGCGCAACCACGCGATCCTGCAGGGCGAGAAGGCCGCGCTCGCGGCGCTGCCGCAGATTCGCGCGAAGATCGCGCAGATGCGTCGGGCCCGCGCCGCGGCGCTGGCGGCGCAGCGCAAACCGCCGCCGGAGCCGGTGTGCGAGAAACCCGGCCTGTTCGGCGAACTGCTCGGACGCGAGCCGGTCTGCAGGCCGCAGACGCCGCGCTGACGACGGCATCGGGCGGCGACGAACCGGGAGCGCCCCGGACGCCGGGACACCGGCCTCCGGGGCGCATGCTGCGGACACGCTGCAGCGGCTGCTTCACAGCTCGGTCATGCCGCCGTCGACGGTGTATTCCGAACCGGTCACGAACGACGCATCGTTCGAAAGCAGGAAGGCGGCGACCGCGGCCACTTCCTCCGGGCGCCCGAAACGACCCAAGGGCACCTGCGCCAGCACCGACGCGCCGAACTCCTGCTGCGCTTCGGCGGGCATGCCGGTGCGCTCGAAGAAATTGGTCGCGATCGGGCCGGGGCTGACCGCATTCACGCGGATCGCGCGGGGCGCGAATTCGCGGGCGAGACCGCGCACCAGGGTGCGCACCGCGCCCTTGGTCGAGCTGTAGATCGCCGCGGCCGGCAGGCCCAGATGCTGCGCCACCGACGTATTGAGCAGCAGCGCGCCGCCGTCGCGCAGCAGCGGCGCCAACTCGCGGGCCTGCAGCAGCGGCGCGCGCACGTTGACCGCGTACTGCGCATCGAATTCCTCGGCCGTGACCGCGTCGAGCGGCTGGAAACGGCCGAAGCCTGCGTTGAAGAAGGCGCCGTCGAGGGTGTCGATACCCTGCGCTTTCAGCGCTTCGACCAGCGCCGGCGCGGCGGCGGGGTCGGCGGCGTCGTTCCTGAGGTACACGGCCTGGTCGCCCAGGGTCTGGCGGGCGCTGGCGATGCTGCTCTCGCGCGAGCCGGTGACGATCACGCGCGCGCCCTCGTCCTGAAGGCGCTGCGCGGTGGCAAGACCGATGCCGCTGGTGCCGCCGGTGACGAGAAAGGTCTGGTTCTGGAAACGGTTCATGACGTTGCTCCTGCGGAAGTGATGGACGTGGATGCGGATGCGGGGATGTCGCGGGAAAGGCTCAGGCCGCGCGGTCGAGACGCGAGAACGCGGCGTCGACCGGGGTGTCGGCGATGTGGTTGAGATAGTTGGTGATCGTCTTGAAGCCGGCGGCGAGAATCACCTCGATCAGATGCCGGCGCTCGTAGCCGGCGGCGAGGAAATCGCCCACGTCCTGTTCCGCCGGCCAGCCCTGCTTGCGCACCAGCGCATCGGCGAAGCCGCGCAGCGCTTCCAGGCGCGCGTCGGCCAGCGGGCGGCGTTCGCGCAGCGCGCGATCCAGTTCGGGATCGAGTCCATGCACCTGCACCGCGAGCGTGCCGTGGGCCTGGGTGCAGTAGTGACAGGCGTTCGCGGCGTTGATCGCCTGCAGCACGACATGACGCTCGGTGGCGTCGAAGGCGGTCTTCTCGAACAGCCCGCCGAGGGTGAGGTAGGCCTCCAGCGCGACCGGGCTTTCGGCCATCACCGCGAGGACGTTGGGCACCCGGCCGAAAGCCTTGCGCGCGCCTTCGAGCAGCGGCTGCGAGGCTTCGGGAGCGGTGGAAGGGCGATGCAGTTCGAAATCGTGGCGCATGACGGGTCTCCTGAGTCGGGGGATGAGCGATTGGGGCGGGGATGCCGGTTGCCCGGCGGGTGGAGACACCTTAGGCTGTCGACCAGAACAAGGAAATTCGCAAAATGGGAAAACCATCCTTGCAAAAAAGCACAACCGAGCCGGGTCGCGGGCAACTGGCCTGGGACGACCTGCGCACGGTCCTGGCGATCGCGCGCAGCGGCAGCCTCAGCGGCGCCGCACGGGCACTGGATCTGGAGCATTCGACGGTGTTCCGCCGGCTGGAGGAGATCGAACGCCGGCTCGGCACGGCGCTGTTCGAGCGCTCGCGCAGCGGCTATCAGGCCAATGCCCACGGCGAAGCGGTCGCCGAGGCCGCGCGGGCGATGGAGGAAGCGGCGCTGGCCGCGGAACGGCGCGTGCTCGGCGCCGACGCCAGCCTCACCGGCGTGGTCCGGATCGCGACCAGCGAGATGCTGGGCACCTATCTGCTGCCGCGACTGCTGGAGGACTTCCTGCTCGCGCACCCGCAGATCGAGGTCGAGGTGGACATCGCCAACCGCGCGGTCGATCTGGGCCGGCGCGAGGCCGACCTCGCACTGCGCGCGACGATGACGCCGCCGGAGGATCTGATCGCGCGCAAGGTCGGCGAGATCGGCAGCGCGATCTACGCCACCCCGGGGCTGCGCCAGCGACTGGGCGCCGATGCGCCGCTGGAGACGCTGCCGTGGATCGGCTTCGACGGCGCGATGAGCGGCGTGCTGCAGGCGCGCTGGCTGCGCGAGACCCTGTCGCAGGTGCGGCCTCGGCTGCGCATGGATTCCTTCCTGGCGATCATCCAGGCGGCGGCGCTGGGCGTCGGCGTCGCCGCCCTGCCCGCCTTCGCCGCGGCCCAGGAGCCGCGACTGGTGCGGATCAGCGAGCCGCTGCCGGTGGCGATGAACGTCTGGCTGCTCACCCATCCGGATGTGCGCGGCAACGCGCGCGTGCGCGCCCTGCTGCAGCACATCGCCGAACGCACGCCGCCGCTGCTGGAGAAGCTGCTGTGCGACGGCCGCACCTGCGATCGCGTGGTGGCGCCCCCGGAAGCGGCGAAACCGCGGCGCGGGCGCCGCGGCGGGTCGTGAGTGCGGTGCGAGAACGGACTTCAGCGCGCGACCGGGGCCTGCGTCGGCGGCGAGAAATCCACGCGCCGGCGCTCGACGACGCGTTCGTTCGCGTAGCGGCCTTCCACCAGTTCGTAACCGAGCAGCGCGAACACCCGCTCGCCGATGAAGATCGGGCGCGCATCGCCGTACCAGTCGACGCAACTGGCCTTGCAGCCATCGTCGGGGCGCGCCGCGCCGCGCGCATCCAGCGCACCGGCGGGAGTCAGGCTCAGGCCACGGTTGCGCAGGAAGATCACCGAGGCGGTCTGTTCGCCACGGCGGTCGTTGCCGAGAGTCGGCAGGCCGACATAGCCCGTGTCCTCGCCGGTCGGGCGATAGAAGAAACCGTGACTGCGCGATTCGGCCTGCGCCGCCTTCGCCTGCACGTAGGCATCGGCGATCTCGGGACGCGCGCCGAGACGCAGCGAACTGAAATGCAGGTCCGCATCGCGGCTGCCGATCAGGATCGCATCCTCGCCCATCGCCTCGATCCGCTCCACGCCGTGGCCGGGCTCGATGCGCACGAAACCCGCCTCGTCCGCATAGCGGATGGCGTAGGCGGGCATGGGTTCGCGCGGAGATTCGCGCCAGGGTTGCCTCGCACCGAGCACGAGCCAATCGCCGACGAAGCGGTTGTTCAACCCCCAGACATGGGCCACCAGACTGCGCGGATCGAGTGTGCGGTAATGCGCCGCCTGCGCCGCTGCGCTGCCGTCGCCGAACATCGTCAGCGGCACCCGCAGCAGCGCCAGGGTGCCGGCCGCGCGCTCGGAGGCCCACATCCACTGGCCTTCGGCCTCGGAAGCCACGAGCACATTCAGATGACCGTCGCGTTCCAGGAACGACAACTGGTCGATCGGTGCGCCTGACGCCTGCATCGCGCTCGGTGCGCCGCCGTCCAGCGGGATCCGGAACACGTCCGACACGCGACCGGCCGCCGGCGCGTCCCAGACGAAGGGGTTGGTCCAGACATAGGCGGCGTCGCCGGCGACGTAGAAGGTCTGCCCGGGCGCGCCGAGCACCGCGGTCGCGGTGCAGCCGAAAGTCGGCTGCGCCAGATCGCAGATCGTCACCGTATGCAGGGCGACGCCGGCGTCGACGTCGAGTTCGCGCGGCGCGCGGTAGATGCGGTCGGCGGGCAGGATGCGGGTGAATCGCGCATCGTCCGACTGATCCTTCCGCCAGCGGCGCACACCGGGCAGCATGGCGCCCAGGTCGTCACCGCCAAGATCCAGGAACAACGGCGAATAGAACACCAGCTTGTCGCCGATCAGACGGCTGGCGTAGTTGCGCGAGGAGTAATAGTCGTTGCTGCGCAGATGCCAGGTGCCGCGGTAGGCGATGCTCCCGTCCGGCGAGAGATCGAACAGGCCGATCTCGGTACCGCTGCGCCGGTAGCTGTAGCCGATCACCACGATGGTGTCGTCGGCGACCAGCATTTCGTCGTACCAACCGCCGTCGGGATCGATGTCGGGCCCGTAGGCGTCGACCATCGACACCGGACGCAGGCTGTCGTCGCCGATCTTCACCGTGAACAGACGGCCGCGCCGCAGCACGATCAGATGGTCGCCACGGCGCTTGACGATCCCGCCCTCGTCGACACCGGCGGTCTGCACGTTGGTGATCGAGGCTTCCTGCGCCGGCGCGGCGGCGGCCGGCGCGGCGACGGACTCCAGAACGGGAGCGGCGGCATCCGCGGCCAGATCGCCGTCCATCGGCGGCCCGACACGCCCCCGCTCCGAGGCCTTGGCGTGAAGGCGGGCGAACAGCGCCTTGAGCTGCCGATCGTTCTCGAACGGCGTCAGCGTGGGTTGCGATCCGGGCTTCGACACGGCCGTCGGCGTCTCCGCCGCCGGTTCGCGCATCGCAATCGCAAAACCTCCTGCCGTGACGGCCGCAACCGCGCAGATCACGATCCATGCTTTCGTCGTCATCCCCCTGCTCCCCTCGTCCGGATGCGGCCGAATGCCGCGGTCGGCAGAACAACGCGCCGGATCATCGACCGGGGTTGCCCGCCGACGATCACCTTCCCCCAAACGAGAAAGGGCCGGCAAGGCCGGCCCTCGTCACTCGCGTATCACCGCCTACCTCAACCGCGGGGGCCGCCCGAACCGGTGCGCCCGCCGCGGCCGCGTTGACCGCCACCC
>JBIJAD010000424.1:0-3229 GCA_044345955.1 Lysobacteraceae bacterium | reverse complement strand
GGCGCAGTAAAGCCCGTTATTCCGCGCAGGCGGCGAACCGGGCATGGCCGTGGCTGTGCCTTGGGTCCTCGCTTGCGCGAGCATGACGTTGATTTCTTCGGGGCCCGGGAAATTTCGGGCCGACACCCCGCAAGACGGAAGAAAAAAGCGTCATCCTCGCGCAAGCGAGGACCCACGCCGGAACGGCAGTGACGCCGGGCTGTCGGCATGCGTGAAGATCACCGGATGCGATGTCGACCCGGTATTTCAGATGAAGACGCGGGTTGGCGCACTCGGCGCGATCCGGGACGCGAACACTCGAGCCGCCGAGAAACCGCAGGCCCCGATGTCCGGGGCCTGCGCTCGTCTCGTGACACTGCCGCGATGCGCGGCCGCAACGCTTACCAGAACCGGTATTCCACCAGCAGGCTGTAGGCGCGTCCGCGCGGGTCGGCGATGCGCGGTTCCCAGCCGGCGCCGGCGGCGAAGTCGTTCATCTTCGCGGTGAACGGCGGGTCCTGGTTGAGCAGGTTCTTGATGCCGAAGGTGAGCTTCAGGTCCTCGATTCCGGTCCAGCTCACGCTGTAGTTGTAGGTGGTGTAGTTGTCCACCCGCGGTTTCCAGTTCGGCGGAATGAAGCTGCCGTTGGCGACGCTGATCGGCGGCTCGTCCTGATAACCGTCGCGATGGATCTGGATCAGATTGTGGGTCCAGTCGCCGCGGCTGTAGCTGAAGCTCAGGGTGTGCTTCCACGAGATCGGCAGATTGAAGTAACGCACGTAGCGATCGGCGAGATTGCCCGAGTACGGCAGCGATTCCAGCGCCTTGGTGCGGAACTGGTGGATGTAGCTGCCGTTGAGGTTCACGTTCCAGCGACCGCCGGCGAGCGTACCGTTGAGATTGGCGTCCACTTCGATGCCGCGCATCAGGCTGCCGCCGGAATTGATGAAGCGGCGGTCGATGGCGATCACTTCGCCGCTGGAATCGCGGATCCAGTTGTCCTCGAACAGGCTGTAGTAGCGGATCAGCACGTCGCGCGGCGCGGCGCGGATGGTGTTTTCGCGTTCGATCTCCCACCAGTCCAGCGCGACGTTGAACTGACTCATCGGCGAATACACCAGACCGAAGCTCTTCTGGGTGGATTCCTCCGGATCCAGGTCGGGCTTGCCGCCGAACAGTTCGACGGGACGGATCACTTCGCAGCCGGGCACGGTCGGCCGCGCCACGCCATCCGGGCAGGTGCGCGGATCGGCCAGATCCAGACCGGTGTATTGCACTTCGCTGATGCCGTTGAACAACTGGTTGAAGCTCGGCACCTTGAAGCCGGTGCTGTAGGCGCCGCGGAACAGCAGCCAGTCGAACGGCCGGAACTTGAACGAGACCTTCGGATTGGTGGTGCCGCCGAAACCGCTGTAGCGGTCGTGGCGCACGGCGAGATCGAGATCCAGCTTCGAGAAAATCGGCAGCCGGAATTCGAGATACGCGGCCTTGATGTCGCGGCTCACGTTGCCCAGCGCATTGGCGTCGTCGAACGGCGCGTTGAACACCGGGCGGCGTACCGCACGCTGGTCGCCGTCGAAACGGAATTCCTCGCGCCGCAGGTCGATGCCGGCGGCCATCGAGATGTCGCCGCCGGGCAGGCTGAAGAAGCCGAGGTCGCCGAAGATCGAGGCGTCGAACGAGGTCACCACCGACTCGCCGCCGTAGAGCCTCACGCCTTGCGCCGAGGCCGCGGCCAGCGCGGCCATCGCCTGCGGCGACTGGCTTTGCCCCGGCGGCAGGAACGGATTGATCACGCCGCTCCCCAGCGCCGTGCGCAGCGCGTCGGTGAAGTGGAAGCCGGTGCCGAGCACCGACTCGGACTTGCTGCTGGCGCGGGTCAGGCCGATGTCGTAACCCCAGTCGTCGAGAAACCCGCCGTCGATGGTGCCGCCGATGCCGGCGACCAGTCGGTAGGATTCGGTCGTGGTTTCGATCTGGCGCGGGCCGCAGGGCAGGCAGCGCCAGCGATAGGCGATCGGTGCGCCGTAGTTGAGCTGGCCGGCGCCGAAATACCCGGACAGCGCGTTGTACACCGCGTCGTAGGTGGACTGGGTGGTCGGATTGAGCGGATACCAGGTGCTGGGCCCCAATGCGGTGGCCGCGGTCGAGGTACTGGAGGAGATCTGGTTGGGCTCGAAGGTCTTGGCGACCTCCACCCGCGACGCGGTCAGCTCGAAATACGCTTCGTGCGAAGTGCCGAGGCGATAGGTGACGCGGCCGATGAAATCGGCGCTGTCCTGCGGCTGCTGCATCACCGCGGCGGCCGGGTAATCCCAGGCGCAGGCGTAGCGCGAGGCGGGCACGTTCCAGATCCGGTAGGCGTAGGGGCCCATGTTCGGCCCGCCCGCCTCGCAGCCCGCCGCACCCGGCAGGTTGAAGATGTTGACCGCGGTCATGCGCGTGGTGCCGCCGGCCGGGTCCAGCACGCCGTTGCGCAGCAGACTGCTGGCGCCGACGCCGGTGCTGCCGAGGCTGAAAACGGTGGCGAAGGGCGTGCCGCGGGTGTCGGGCGAGAGACCGCGATCGGCCTGGAACGCATTGGAGAAATCGCGGTCGTCGCCGCGCAGGATGGTGTTGCGCTTGAGGCTCAGCGTACCGAAGGCGTTCCAGCCGTCGGCGTCCAGATCGCCGTGACCGAACAGGAAACTGCCGCGATAGATGTCGGCGCCGCCGTCCTCGGTGATGTCGACGAACGCCGAGGCTTCGGCACCGCGGTAATCGCGGCGGGTGATGAAGTTGATCACGCCGCCGATCGCGTCGGTGCCGTAGATTGCCGACGCGCCGTCGCGCAGCACCTCGACCCGCTCGATCGCCGCGAACGGGATCGAATTCAGATCCACCGCGCGGCCCTTGAGGCCGTGGGTCGCGACGCGGCGGCCGTTGAGCAGCACCAGGGTCGCGTCGGAGCCTTGACCGCGCAGGTTCGCGCCGGACACGCCGTTGTTGCCGCGCTGCTCCTCGTTGACGATGCCGGCATTGCTGGCCAGATTGTCCGGACCGTTGCCGGAAATATTCAGGGTCATCAGCAGTTGTTCGGCCGAGGTGATGCCCAGTTGATCGATCTTCTCGCGACTGAAGGTGGTGATCGGCAGCGACTGCTCGGCCTGGGCGCGCTTGATGCGGCTGCCGGTGACGGCGATGCGGTCGATGACCTTGGCATCCCCGGCTTCCCCGGCCTCCTCGGCGGCGCCGTCTTCGGCTGCGGGTT
>JBIJAD010000422.1:0-3242 GCA_044345955.1 Lysobacteraceae bacterium | reverse complement strand
CGGCTTCCGCGTGGCCCTGGGCGGCGCGCAGGCGGTGTACGGCATCACGCCGGACCTCAGCACCTTCGGCAAGATCATCGGCGGCGGCATGCCGGTGGGCGCGTACGGCGGCCGCGCCGAGCTGATGCGGCAGATCGCGCCGGCCGGGCCGATCTATCAGGCCGGCACCCTCAGCGGCAATCCGGTGGCGATGGCCGCCGGCCTGGCGATGCTGGACCTCATCCAGGCCCCGGGCTTCTACGAGACCCTGGACGCGCGCACCGCAGCGCTCTGCGCCGGCCTGGAGGACGCTGCGCGCGCCGCCGGGGTGCCGTTCAGCACCAACCGCGTCGGCAGCATGTTCGGGCTGTTTTTCCTCGGTGATGGATTCACCGCGAAAAAGGTCGAGACCTATGCCCAGGCCACGGCCTGCGATACCGCCGGGTTCAACCGCTTCTTCCACGCGATGCGCGAACGCGGCGTGTATCTGGCGCCGTCGGCGTTCGAAGCCGGCTTCGTGTCGATGGCGCACGACGATGCGGTGATCGCGGCGACGATCGAGGCCGCCAGAGCCGCGTTCGCGGCATCGTGAGCGCTGCGATGCCGATCGCATTGGTGCTGTTCGACCTCGATCACGTGCTGTCGGACTACAGTCACGCCGCGCGCATCGGCGTATTGGCCGAGCGCACCGGCTGCGCGCCGGAAGCGGTGCATGCGGCGCTGTTCGGGTCCGGGCTGGAAGACGAATCCGATCGCGGCGACTGGTCGGCGCACGGCTATGCGGACGAATTGAGCCGGCGACTCGGCGCCGCGGTGTCGCTGGACGATCTGGTCCACGCGCGCGCCGCGAGCATGCGCGCGAACGCCGAAACGATACGCATCGCGCATGAAGTCGCGCAGCGGGCCGAAGTGGCGATCCTGACCAACAACGGCCTGTACATGCAGACGCGCATGCACGAACTATGCCCGGCGCTGATGCCGCTGTTCGCGGGACGCGTGCGTTTCGCCGCCGAATTCGGCACGGTCAAGCCGGACCCCGAAGTCTATGTGCGTTGCCTGCGCGCGCTCGACGCGACGCCGGAAACGACGCTGTTCGTCGACGACAAGGCCGAGAACGTCGCCGGCGCGCATTGCGCCGGCCTGCATGCCGTGCAATTCACCGACACGGCGCGATTGCGCCGCGACCTGCATTCCTACCGCCTGATCGAGGCCGCTGCCGATGTCCGATTTGCGCCCTGAAACCCTCTCCGTCCACGTCGGCAACGAGCCCGACCCCGCCACCGGCGCGGTGGCGCCGCCGATCCATCTGGCGACCACCTTCCGCCACGGCCCGTCGGGCGAGCGCGTCGCCGGCTACGAATACCAGCGCGAGGGCAACCCGACCAACGATCGTCTGCGCGAGGCGCTGGCGGCGCTGGAGGGCGGCAAGGAGGCGATCACCTTCGCCTCGGGCATGGCGGCGATGACCGCGCTGCTGGAATCCCTGCCCGGCGGCGCGCGAGTGCTGATTCCCGACGACTGCTACACCGGCCTGCGCATGCTGTGCACCGAATATCTCCCGGAGCGCGGCATCCGCGCGGAAATGGTCGACATGCGCGACCTCGACACGGTGCGCGCGGCCTGCGCCGGCGGGCTCGCGATGCTGTGGATCGAGACGCCCTCGAACCCGCGGATGAAGATCAGCGACATCGCCGCGCTGACGCAGATCGGCCGCGACGCGGGTGCGGTGGTCGTCGCCGACAACACCTTCGCCACTCCGCTGCTGCAACGACCGCTGGCCCTCGGCGCCGATGTGGTCATGCATTCGACCACCAAATATTTCGGCGGCCACAGCGATGTGCTGGGCGGCGCGCTGGTGTTCGCAGAGAACAGCGAACTGGCGGCGAAGGCCGCGCACCGGGTGCACATCACCGGCGCGACCCTGGCCCCGTTCAGCGCCTGGCTGACCCTGCGCGGCTGCCGCTCTCTGGGCGCGCGCATGGCGATGCACTGCGCGAACGCGCGGCGGGTCGCCGAATTCCTGGCGGCACGGCCGGAGATCGAGCGCGTGAACTGGCCCGGCCTGCCCTCGCATCCGGGCCATGCGGTCGCCGCGGCCCAGATGCGCGATTTCGGCGGGATGATGAGCATCGAGCTGCGCGGCGGCCGCGAAGCCGCGCTGGCGCTGGCATCGAAAGTCCGGGTGTTCACCAACGCCACCTCGCTCGGCGGCTGCGAATCGCTGATCGAACACCGCGCCTCGGTCGAAGGCCCGAAGCCCTACTCGCCGCAGAACCTGCTGCGGATCTCGGTGGGGCTGGAGCATGCGGACGATCTGGTCGAGGATCTGCGCCAGGCGCTGGGCTGATCGCGACCGCAGCGTCGACCGCTGCACCGACCCGTCACGACGAGAAAACGGACGGCCCCCAACTGTCGATGATCGCCTCGGTCGCGACCGAGGCGGGGCGTACCGGCGTGGGCGGCAGGAACGAGGCGACGCCGTCGATCCGCAGCATCGACCAGCCGTGGACCAGCGACCAGATGTCCAGGGCGCGCTGCAGGGTCAGCGGGTCTTCGGGGCCGCCGGCGCCGCTGGCGGCGATGGTGGCCGCGACCAGCCGGCCGAAGCATCCGGTGCCGGCCTCGTGCAATTCCGGGCTGCTCATCAGCGTGGCCTTGGCGGCGCCGAACATCAGCCGGTAGTGCGCGGGGTGCGCTTCGGCGAAACCGGTGTAGACATCCGACATCAGGCAGAGGCGTTCACGCGGTGCGACCGCCGGGATGGCGTCGAAACGCCGGTTCAGCTCGGTGAAGCCCTCGGTCGCCAGCACCGAAAAGATCGCTTCCTTGGACTCGAAGTGCCGATAGAAGGCGTTCGGCGTCACCCCCGCCCGCCGGGCCAGCTCGCGCACGCTCAGGGTTTCGTACTTGCCTGCCGCCAGTTCTTCCCGCGCCGCCGCGATCAGGGCGTTGCGCAGGTCGCCATGGCGATATTCGGTAGCGGGTTTGCGGATACTTGACTTCATATGTAAACAGTGTACACAATTCGGATGTGGACAGTGTACACAAGGCTCGGACATGAACAATTCCATCAGTATCCGCCAATTCGCAGCGGTGCTCGCGGTCCTCGCGCTGGCCGGCTGCAGCGGCGGCGCAAGCGAAACCGCGACCGCCCCGGCCGCCGTCCCGGTGCGGGTGACGGCGCCCGGCGCGCTGGACGGCCAGGCCCGGGCCCATGCCGTGGGCCGGCTGGAGGCCGCCGACGAGGCCGCACTCTCTTTCCG
>JBIJAD010000421.1:0-3243 GCA_044345955.1 Lysobacteraceae bacterium | reverse complement strand
TCGGTCCGGTCAACGCCAGCATCCACAAGGTCGACGAACATGTCGCGGTGGCGGATCTGGAGCGGTTGCCGGATCTGTATCTCGCCGTGATCGAGAAAATGCTGGTCGCGCGATGAGCGCGCTGCGTCCGCTGCTCGCGATCCTGTGTCTGCTGATCGCGGGCTGCGGGCGGGCCGCGGACGGGCCTGCGCGCACCGAGTTCGTCGGTCCGCATCGGCTGGCGGTGGATGTGTACGAACCCGACGACCGCGCTGCGGCGAGGCGCGTCGTGCTGATGGTGCACGGCGGCGGCTGGGCCGCGGGGGATCGCGGGGAACTGCGCGATCTGGCGACGATGGCCGCGCGTGAGGGCGTGGTCGCCTTCAGCATGGACTACCGTCTCACCGTGCAGGACGGCGTGCGCTGGCCGATGCCGGCGGAAGATGTGTCCGAAGTGCTGGCCTGGATGCGCGCGAACGCGGCGCGGCTGCGGATCGATCCGGATCGGATCGCGCTGCTCGGTGGTTCCGCGGGCGGCCATCTGGCGGCCTGGGTCGCGCGCGACGCCGATCCGTCGAAGCGTCCCGCGCAGTTGATCGTGCTCTGGGGCCCCTGGGATCTCGGCCCGCTGCCCGATGATGGCCCCGATTGGGTGCGTCCGACGGTGGCGCGGTTGCTCGACGGTCAGTCCGCCCGCGCGGCATCGCCCCTGCATCATCTGGTCCGCGGCATGCCGCCGACCCTGATCGTGCACGGCAGCGCCGACGAGATCGTGCCGATCGAACAATCGCGCCGCGCCTGCGCCGCGCTGCGTGCGCTGGGCAATGCCTGCACCCTGGTCGAACTGCCCGGTCAGGCGCATGCCCCGCAGGACCCGGCCCAGGTGCAGCGGGCGCTGGCTGCGGTGCGCGAGGCCCTGGCGGCGCTTTGATCGCGATCGAGAAACCGCCGATGGAATGGATTTCGCGGTGCTGCGGGCTTGCAATCCCCGCAAAGACCGGGTTACGGTAGGGCCATGACCCGCTTCGTGCTCAATCGCAACGGCCTGAACAACCGCAACAACAATTGCGGAAACACCGTGCGCGCGAGGCGAAACGGCGACCAGGCATAAGTTCCAGCGACACCGCCCAGTCCCAGAAACCCGCGCCGGAAGCGCGGGTTTCGCGCTTCCGGCTCCCGCAAATCCCAAGGAGCCTCCCATGTGTTCGATTCTCGGTGTCTTCGATCTGCGCGACGGCGCCGATCTCGGTCCGCTCAGACCGCTCGCCCTTTCCCTGTCCGCGCGTCAGCGACATCGTGGGCCCGACTGGTCCGGCGTGCATGCGGAGCCGCATGCGCTGCTGGTGCATGAGCGCTTGGCGATCGTCGACCCTGCCGGCGGTGCGCAGCCGCTGTATTCCGAGGATCGCGATCTGGTGCTCGCGGTCAACGGCGAGATCTACAACCATCGCCTGCTCGAAGGCGCGCTGCGCCGGCCGTATGCGTTCCAGAGCGGCTCCGACTGCGAGGTCATCAATGCGCTCTACGCCGAGAGCAAGGCCCGCGGCGACGGCGACATCGGCGCCTGGCTCGATCGGCTCAACGGCATCTTCGCCTTCGTGCTCTGGGATCGCGCCGCGGGACGTTATCTCATCGCACGCGACCCGATCGGCGTGTGTCCGCTGTATTGGGGGCACGATGCCGACGGCCGTGTCTGGGTGGCTTCCGAAATGAAGGCGCTGGTGCGGGTCTGCGACGATGTCGCGCAGTTCCCGCCGGGGCATTGGTACGACAGCGCGACCGGACAGTTGCACCGCTATTACGAACGTGCCTGGCGCGATTACGCCTTCACCGAAGGCGCGCAGGTGTCCGCGCGCGAGCTGCGCGAAGCCTTCGAGGGCGCGGTGCACCGGCAATTGATGAGCGACGTGCCCTACGGCGTGCTGTTGTCGGGCGGACTGGATTCCTCGCTGGTCGCGGCCTGCGCCGCGCGCTTCGCGCGCCGTCGCGTCGAGGACGGCGACCAGACCGAAGCCTGGTGGCCGCGGCTGCATTCGTTCGCGATCGGGCTCAAGGGCTCGCCCGATCTGGCCGCCGCCGCGATCGCGGCCGAGGCTCTGGGCACTGGGCATCACGGCTTCACCTACACCTTCGAGGAAGGCGTGGACGCGCTGCCGGAGGTGATCCGCCACATCGAGACCTACGATGTCACCACGATCCGGGCCTCCGCACCGATGTATCTGCTGGCGCGGCGGATCAAGGCCATGGGTGTGAAGATGGTGCTGTCCGGCGAGGGCAGCGACGAGGTGTTCGGCGGCTATCTGTACTTCCACAAGGCGCCGAACGCGCGCGAATTCCACGCCGAAACCATCCGCAAACTCGACGCGCTGTACAACTACGACTGCCTGCGCGCGAACAAGGCGATGATGGCCTGGGGCGTAGAGGCGCGGGTGCCGTTCCTGGACGTGGAATTCCTCGACGTGGCGATGCGCATGGACGCCGCCGCGAAGATGGTGCGCCCGGGCCCGCAGGGCGGGCGTCCGATCGAGAAGGCGGTGCTGCGCGAAGCCTTCCAGGGCTATCTGCCCGACAGCATCCTGTGGCGGCAGAAGGAACAGTTCAGCGATGGCGTCGGCTACGGCTGGATCGACGGGCTCAAGGCGCACGCGGAAGCGCACGTGACCGATGTCGAGTTCGCCGCGGCCGAGCAGCGTTTCCCGATCAACCCGCCGCAGACCAAGGAAGCGTATTTCTATCGCCGCATCTTCGAGCAGCACTTCCCGGGCGATGGTTGCGCGTTGACGGTCCCCGGCGGCAAGTCGATCGCATGTTCGTCGCCGGCGGCGATCGCCTGGGACGCGGCGTTCGCCAACGCCGCCGATCCGTCCGGGCGTGCAGTGGCGGGGGTGCATCAGGCGGCGTTGATGGATGCCTGAGCCCGTTCGGGGCACGCATCCACCCCGTTCGTTTCACTGCCCCGGCGTACCCGGGCGATCGGTGCGGAAGCGCCAGATGATGTAGGGCGCCTGCGTGCGGATGTGTTGTTTCGTGCGCAGCATCTGTTCGGGGATCGCACTGTCGGCCAGATACAGCCAGCCGTCCGGGCCGTGGCTGAGGCCGTCGGCCCATCTGATGCGCGGGTCGCGGATCAGCGTTTCCAGGCCGCCGTCGCCACCGCGACGGCGAACGATGCTCTGGTGCTCGACATCGGTGATCAGCACATTGCCTTCCGGATCGCTGCTGAGGCCGTCGTTGAGCGGCTTCGGGCCGAGGTTCTCGATCGTG
>JBIJAD010000419.1:0-3259 GCA_044345955.1 Lysobacteraceae bacterium | reverse complement strand
CCTGGGCCGCCCGGACCTGACCGCCGAGCGTTTCGTGCCCGATCCGTTCGGCAGCGGCGGTCGTCTGTACCGCACCGGCGATGTGGCGCGCTTCCGGCGCGACGGGGCGATCGAGTATCTGGGCCGCGCCGACCATCAGGTGAAGGTGCGGGGTTTCCGGATCGAGCTGGGCGAGGTCGAGGCGGCGCTGACGCAGTTGCCGGGCGTGCGCGAAGCGGTGGCGGTGGTGCGCGGCGAGGGCGCGGGGAAGGTGCTGGTGGCGTTCGTCAGCGGCCACGGGCTGGAGCCGTCGGCGCTGAAGTCGGCGCTGGAAGCGCGGCTGCCGAACTACATGGTGCCCAGCGTGCTGCAGGTGCTGGAGACGCTGCCGTTGACGCCGAACGGGAAGGTCGACCGTGCGGCGCTGCCGACGGTGGAGCTGCAGCGTGCGCAGAGTCTGCGCCCGCCGCAGACGCCGCGCGAGCGTGCGGTGGCGGCGGCGTGGTGCGAGGTGCTGGGCCTTGCGGAGGTCGGCACGGACGAGCATTTCTTCGATCTGGGCGGCCATTCGCTGCTGGCGGCGAAGCTGGTGACGCGGCTGCGCGGTCAGGGACTGTCGCTGCGTGTGCGCGACGTGTTCGAGGCGCCGACGGTGGCGCAGCAGGCGGTTCGGGCGCAGGGTGTGGCGGACGGCGAGCAGGAGCTGGTGGCGGTGGCGCGCGGCGAGGATGCGCCGCTGTCGTACGCGCAGCAGCGGCTGTGGTTCCTGTCGCAGTTGGAAGGACCGAACGCGACGTACAACATGCCGCACGCGGTGCGTCTGGACGGTCCGCTGTCGCTGGTGGCGCTGCAGGCGGGTGTCGAGGGACTGGTGGCGCGTCACGAGGTGCTGCGCAGCACGTACACGTACCGTGACGGCGAGCCGCGACAGCAGGTGCACGCGGCGGAAGGGTTCGTGGTGGACGTGCAGGACTGGAGCGATCGCGGTCCGGAGGCGCAGGAGGAAGCGCTGGCGGCGTTCGCGCACGCGGCGGTGCTGCATCCGTTCGACCTGCAGCGGGAGTTGCCGCTGCGGGTGACGCTGCTGCGGCTGGGCCCGCAGGCGCATGCGCTGGTGCTGTGCCTGCACCACATCGCCGGCGACGGCTGGTCGGTGGACGTGCTGTGGCGCGAGATCGAGCAGGGGTATGCGGCGGCGGTGTCGGGGCAGGCGGCGCCGGCGGCGCCGGCGGTGCAGTACATCGACTACGTGCACTGGCAGCGGCAGTGGTTGGCCGGCGCGCGTCAGGCGGCGCAGTTGGCGTATTGGCGGACGCGGCTGTCGGGCCTGCCGCCGCTGCTGGAGCTGCCGACGGACCGTCCGCGGCCTGCGGTGCAGCGTTACGTGGGCGGCCGGGTGACGGTGGAGTTGCCGCAGGCGCATCTGCCGGCGATCCGTGCGTTGGGTCATGCCGAGCAGGCGAGCATGTTCATGGTGCTGCTGGCGGTGTTCCAGTGCGTGCTGGCGCGTTACAGCGGGCAGAGCGACATCGCGGTGGGGAGCCCGGTGGCGAACCGTCCGCGAGCGGAGCTGGACGGGCTGGTCGGGTTTTTCGCGAACACGCTGGTGCTGCGCAGCGAGGTGCAGGCGCGGCACAGTTTCCGGGAGCTGCTGCGTTCGGTGCGCGAGACGACGCTGTCGGCGCACGAGCATCAGGATGTGCCGTTCGAGCAGTTGGTGGAGGCGCTGCAGCCGGAGCGCAGCCTGAGCCACAGTCCGCTGTTCCAGGTGATGTTCAATCTGCAGCACGGGGGTGCGTCGACGTTCGCGCTGCCGGGGGTGACCTCGACGGTGCTGGAGCTGCCGGCGGCGCCGGCGAAGTTCGACCTGACGTTGACGCTGCGCGAGCGCGGCGGGCGGCTGGACGGCGAGCTGGAATACAGCGCGGATCTGTTCGATGCGGCGAGCATGCGTCGGCTGTGGCGGCACTATCTGGTGCTGCTGTCGGCGGTGCTGGAGGCGCCGGATCGTGCGCTGGGCCGGATCGAGTTGTTGACGGCGCCGGAGCTGGCGCAGTTGGCGGCGTGGAACGCGACGGAAGTGGCGTATCCGGAGGACAGCGTGCATGCGTTGTTCGAGCGGCAGGCGGCGCTGACGCCGGAGGCGTTGGCGGTGGTGTGCGAGGGTGCGGAGCTGCGTTATGCGGAGCTGGATGCGCGCGCGAACCGGCTGGCGCATGCGTTGCGCGCGGCGGGGGTGGGCCCGGAGAGCACGGTGGGTGTGTGTCTGCCGCGGACGCCGGAACTGGTGGTGGCGCTGCTGGCGATCCTGAAGGCCGGCGGCGCCTATGTGCCGCTGGACCCGGATTACCCCAGGGCGCGCTTGGCGCAGTTGGCCGCACAGGCGAATCTGCGGGTCGCGGTCGGTCGCGCCGAAGGCGCGCTGGACGGGCTGGATCTGGATTGGGTCGCGACGGACGCCGACGGCGGCAGCGACGCTCCGCTGCCGGTGGCGGTCGCCCCCGATCAGGCGGCCTACGTGATGTTCACCTCCGGCTCGACCGGAGAGCCCAAGGGGATCGTCACCCCGCACCGCGCGATCGTGCGCCTGCTGATGGGCAGCGATTTCGCCGAATTCTTCCCGGGGCAGCGCGTGATGCATGCCGCGCCGCTGGCCTTCGACGCCTCGACCCTGGAACTGTGGGGGCCGCTGCTGCACGGCGGTGCCTGTGCGCTGTATCCCGAACGCGTGCCGACCGCGGGCGTCCTGGGTCCGTTCCTGCAGCGGCACGCCGTCGATACCGCGTGGTTGACTGCTTCGCTGTTCCATCATCTGGTGGACGAGGACGTGCATTGCCTGACCGGGCTGCGTCAATTGCTGGTCGGCGGCGATGTCGTCAGCGCCGAACACGTGCGGCGCGTCTATGCGGCGTTGTCGGACATCCGGCTGATCAACGGTTACGGCCCGACCGAGAGCACCACCTTCGCCTCCTGTCATCCGATCGCGCAGGAGGATGTCGCTGCCGGCGCCACATCGGTCCCGATCGGCCGTCCGATCGCGAACACGCAGTTGCACGTGCTGGACGGTTCGCTGCAGCCGGTGCCGATCGGCGTGGCCGGGGAGCTGTACATCGGCGGCGTGGGTCTGGCGCGGGGTTACCTGGGCCGCCCGGATCTGACCGCCGAGCGTTTCGTGCCCGATCCGTTCGGCAGCGGCGGTCGTCTGTACCGCACCGGCGATGTGGCGCGCTTCCGGCGCGACGGGGCGATCGAGTATCTGGGCCGCGCCGACCATCAGGTG
>JBIJAD010000087.1:0-11965 GCA_044345955.1 Lysobacteraceae bacterium | reverse complement strand
TCCCGACCGAGGGCGAAGTCGATGCCGACCTGATCAACGCCGGCAAGCAGACGGTGACCGCGCGTCCGGGCGCGAGCTACTTCGGCAGCCACGATTCCTTCGCGATGATCCGCGGCGGGCACATCGATCTGGCGATCCTCGGCGCGATGCAGGTCACCGACAAGGGCGATCTGGCCAACTGGATGGTGCCCGGCAAGATGGTCAAGGGCATGGGCGGCGCGATGGACCTGGTCGCCGGCGTCAAGCGCGTGGTCGTGCTGATGGAGCACACCGCGAAGAACGGCGAGCACAAGGTCCTGCCCGAATGCACCCTGCCGCTGACCGGCGTGGGCGTGGTCGACCGCATCATCACCGACCTCGCGGTGCTGGACGTCACCGCCAACGGCCTGAAGCTGATGGAAATGGCCCCGGGCGTGACCGAGGCCGAACTGCGCGAGAAGACCGGGGTGCCGTTCATCGTCTGATCCACACGCGGCCTGGGTCTCACACGAACGCCGGCACATGCCGGCGTTCGGTTTTTGCGCGGCTCATCGATTGCACACCACATTCGAACCCATTCGCATAGGGTGCGCCTCGGCTTGAGGTCTCCCCACTTTTTTGCATGAAATCACGTAGAGATATGCTCTCCATGCCATCCGTCAGCTGGCGATGGTTTTGATCTTGATCTACCGGGGCCCCTGGTTGCGGCGGGATTCGCGGATCAGGCCCGCAGGGCGCGCGACAGGAAGTCGCGCGTTTTTCGACAGTACAAGGATGTACTGTCGAAAAACCCCGCGAAACCCGCGGACCCGGCGCGCAGCGCCGGGCGCAACCGACGGGGTGTGCTTTCTTTGGGCCACTCTTTCTTGACTCGCGCTGCGCGCTCGCCCTTCGGGCCGGCTCCGCCGTTCGCACCGCTGCGCGGTGCAGTGGCACAAGCGAAAGAAAGGTGGCTCGCTCGCGGCAGCGAGCGAAACCGAGGGCCGAGAGGAAAGCCTCGACGATCGCCACTTTCGAATCGACCAACAGCAGATCCCTCGCCAATGGCTCGGGATGACAGAACGCTGTCAAATCGCTCTAAATCATTGAACCAGCTTAGAAAAATGCGGGGAAAGCTCAGACCTCGGCGCACCACAAGAGACCACGCGACATTCCCGGTGCGCCGAGGCGCACCCTATACGAAGTCGCGGACGGTGATGCGCGCCTCAGCGCCCCGGCACTCGACAGCAACGCCGCGCGGCGCTGAGCGTGGCGCTGGTGCCGCCCGCGTTGCGGGCGCCGCAGAGGCCGCCGCCCTTCTGGGTCGAATAGACGATCGGCATGAACCACGAGCTGGATTCGCAGTCCACATGCACCGAGGTGTAGCCCGTGGCGCAAGCCGGCGCCGTGGCCTGTCCGGTCGCCCCGGCGGCGATCGTGACGGTGTTGTAGCTCGTATCCAGACACTGCAGCGCGGTCGCGCGCGGCGGCGCGAAGTAGCCGACGATGTCGACCACGTAGTCGGACGCGGCGAAGGTGTAGATCGAGAAATCGAAACTGGCCGCCGGGTTCGGCACCCGCGCGATGATCGCGTTGTTGACGATCGCGCCCGAGGCGTAATTGATGCTGGCGGTATCCGGCCGCGTGGTGTTGTAGGGGAAGACCGTGGCGAAACCGCCGCCGGCGGGCGCCACGACGGTGACGTTCAGCGCGACCGCGGTCGGCACCTCGGTCTGCATCCCGCAGTTGCCGGCATTGCCGCCCTGGCCGCCGTAACTGCTCTGGCCGGCCGCGTTGAAGCTGCGTGTCTGCCCGGCGCCGATCGGGCCGCCGGCGATCCGGGTATCGACGATCCGGCAGGGCGTGATCGGCGTGAACACCACGTCCTGGCCGAGATCGCCCAGCGCCTTGGCCACCCCCGGCGTGCGCTGCGCCGAAGTGCCGGCCGGCACCTGCGCGAAGGCGTCGATGATGCGCGCGTCGGCGATCCGGTCGCCGCGCCCGGACAACGCCGCGAGCGCGCCCTCGAAGGTGTCGCGACGCAGGGCCTCGCGCAGATTGTCGGCATCGCCGCGGGCGAAGGTCGGCACCATGCGCATGCTCCAGACCCGGACATCCACGCCGTACACGCGCTCGGCGTAGCCGCCCCACTTCATCACGAAGCGGCGGATCAGGGCCCCGCGTTCGGCGGGGCTGGCGGTGGCGGATCGGACCTGGCCGGCGTCATCGCGCGCGGCAGGCGCGGTGGCGGGCGGAATCGCGGCCGGTACCGCGAGGGGCAGAACGGCGGCCAGTGCGAGGGTGAATACGAAGCGGTGGGGGCGGAGCGACATGACGAACTCCCTTCGAAACGGCAATCGCGACGGCAATCGCAACGGCGATGGAAACGACCGGGACCGGCGGCCCCGGGGCGGCGCACGGGATGTCGGACCCGGGCCGGATCCGGACGGTGCGCATCGCCCCCCTTCGCACCCATCCCGTACAATGCCGGCATGCTGCCAGAGACGACCTTCCTCGCCAATCAGGTGCTGATCGCGCTGCCGTCGCTGGCCGACCCCCATTTCGCGCGCACCGTCGCCCTGATCTGCCAGCACGACCCCGAAGGCGCGATGGGCCTGGTCATCAACCGTCCGTCGGAATACACCCTCGGCGAAGTCCTGGAGCAGATGGGGATCGCCGCCGACGACGCCAACCTGCGCGAGCGTCGGGTGCTGGCCGGCGGACCGGTGCATCCCGAACGCGGTTTCGTCCTCCACGACGGCGCGCCGCGCTGGGATTCCAGCCTGCGGGTCGCCGACGACCTGTGCGTGACCACCTCCCGCGACGTGCTCGAAGCCCTCGCCCGCGGCGAAGGCCCCGTCCGCGCCACCGTGGTGCTGGGCTGCGCCGGCTGGGGCGCGGGCCAACTCGAACACGAACTGTCCGAGAACAGTTGGCTCACCGCCGACAGCGATCCGGAACTGCTCTTCAGCCTGCCGCTGGAGACGCGCTGGCAGGCCGCGGCCGGCAAGATCGGCGTCGACATGAGCCGGATGATCGACTACAGCGGCCATGCCTGATCGACGCGCCCACGATCCGGCCACCGGTTTCGCGGCGAACGTCCGCAAGCGCATCGCTCTCCCGCCCCTCGTCGCCGTCGCGGGGGTTCCGTCATGACCGTGCCGACCGATCGCGCCGTGCTCGGCTTCGATGTCGGCGCCCGCCGCATCGGCGTCGCGGTGTCAGCCGGCTTCGGTCTCGGCGCGCGCGCGCTGGCGGTGGTCGACGTGCACGACGATCGCGTCGACTGGGCGGCAGTCGACCGGCTGCATCGCGAATGGCGCCCCGGCGGGCTGATCGTCGGCGACCCGATGACTCTGGACGGCGGCGACCAGCCGATCCGCGCCCGCGCCCGCGCCTTCGCCCATGCGCTGCGCGAACGCTTCGGCCTGCCGGTGGCGATGATCGATGAACGCAACAGCTCGCAGGAGGCCGCGCGGCGCTTCGCCGAAGGCCGCGCCGAAGGCCGCCGCAAGCGCCGCGACGCCGACCTGCTCGACGCCGAAGCCGCGGCGGTGATCGTCGAGCGCTGGCTCGCCGCGCCGCAGGACGCCATCCCGATCGAGGACTGACCCATGACTCCCTCCGACACGTTCGAGCACATGTTCCCGAACACCCTCGGCCACAAGTCCGAACTGCAGACCGACGTCGAAGGCGTGCTGCATCACCTGCTCACGCTCGATGGTCTGAGCCGTCCGACCCTGATGCGCCTGCTCGATCGTGCCCAGGCCTTCGTCGACGGAGAAAACGCCGCCGACGCGCTGCGCGGGATCGCGGTCTGCACCCTGTTCTTCGAACCCTCCACCCGCACCCGCCTGAGCTTCCAGCGCGCCGCGCAGCGACTGGGCGCGGACGTGCTGAATTTCGATGCGGCCGCCTCCTCCACCACGAAGGGCGAAACCGCGCTCGACACACTGAAGAACATCGAAGCGATGGGCGTGCGCGGCTTCATCATCCGCCATGCCCAGGATGGCGTGCTCAACGCACTCGCCCGTCACATCGCGCCCGACACCCGCCTGATCAACGCCGGCGACGGCCGCAGCGCGCATCCCACCCAGGGCCTGCTCGACATGCTCACCCTGCGCCAGGCCAAGGGCGACGATTTCTCGCGGCTGAAGGTCGCGATCGTCGGCGACGTGCTGCACTCCCGGGTCGCGCGCTCCGACCTGCATGCGCTGCGCACGCTCGGTGCAGGGGACATCCGCATCTGCGGCCCGGCCGCGCTGCTGCCGCCGCCGGAAGATCATGGCGGCATGCTCCACGGCTGCACCGTCACCCACGACTTCGACGAAGCCCTCGACGGCGCCGACGTGGTGATGATGCTGCGCCTGCAGCGCGAGCGCATGGAACAGGGGCTGGTGTCCTCGCTGGAGGACTACCACCGCGACTACGGCCTGACCGAAGCCCGCCTCAAACGCGCCGCGCCCGACGCGGTGGTCATGCACCCGGGCCCGATGAACCGCGGCGTCGAGATCGACGACGCCGTCGCCGACGGCCCGCAGTCGCTGATCCTCAAACAGGTGAGCAACGGCGTCGCGGTGCGGATGGCGGTGCTGGAGGCGCTGTTGACGTAGCGCGGAACCGTCGAAGGCGATTCGGCCGTTGCGGTTGCGAGCGATATCGGGAATATCCGGCAAAACCGTCAACGCAACAGAATCACCGTCGCCAGCCCGAGGAAGCTCAGGAACCCGACGACATCGGTCACCGTGGTGAGCACCACGCCGCCGGCCAGCGCGGGATCGACGTTCATGCGTTTGAGGGTCAGCGGCACCAGTACACCGGCCAGCGCGGCGGCGACCAGATTGATGGTCATCGCCGCGCCGATCACCATGCCCAGCTTCCAGTCCTGGAACCACAGCGCGGCGACCACGCCGACGACGATGGCCCAGACGATGCCGTTGAGCAGGCCGACCAGCACTTCCTTGTTGAGCAGCGCGCGCAGGTTGCCGCGGCCGACCTGGCCGAGCGCGAGGCCGCGCACCATCAGGGTCAGGGTCTGGGTCCCGGCGACGCCGCCCATGCTGGCGACGATCGGCATCAGCACCGCCAGCGCCACGATCTGCTCCAGCGTGCCCTGGAACCGGCCGATGACCCACGAGGCCAGGAACGCGGTCGCGAGATTGATGCCCAGCCAGATCGCGCGCCGCTTGGCCGCGCGCGGCACCGGGCTGAACAGGTCTTCCTCCTCGTCCAGACCGGCGGCGCTCAGCGCCTGATGCTCGGCCTGATAACGGATGATGTCGACCACGTCGTCGATGGTGATGCGCCCGAGCAGCACATTGTTGTCGTCGACGACCGGCGCGCTGATCCAGTCGTGGTCGGAGAACTGACGAGCGACCTCTTCCGCGCTTTCGTGCACGTCGATCGCCGGCTGCTCGTCGTCGATCAGTTGATTGATCGGCGTATTCGCATCGCGGGTCAGCAGCGCCTGCAGCGCGAGCCGGCCCAGATACTGGTGCCGGCGGCTGACCACGTACAGATGATCGGTGTGCTCCGGCAGCTCGCCGCGCAGGCGCAGGTAACGCAGCACCACATCGACCGTGGTATCGGCGCGCACCGTCACCACGTCGGGATTCATCAGGCGGCCGGCGGTGTCCTCGTCGTAGGACAGCACCTGCTCCAGGCGCTCGCGGTTCTCGCGGTCCATCGACTTCAGCACTTCGTCGATGACCGTGTCCGGCAAATCCTCGACCAGATCGGCGAGGTCGTCGATGTCCAGGTCCTCGACCGCCGCGACCAGCTCGTCCGGGTCCATCTCCGCGATCAGGCTCTCGCGGACTTCCTCGCCGACGTGGACCAGCACTTCGCCGTCGTCCTCGGGATCGACCAGACCCCAGACCACCTCGCGCTTGCCCGGCGGCAGGGATTCGAGCAGGTTGCCGATCTCGGCCGGCGACAGCGTGTTGACCAGCCGCTTCACCGGGCCCAGACGGCCGCTGTCGAGCGCGTCCGAGAGCAGACGCAACTGTCGCGCGGTCTTGTCGTGGCGGATGGTCTCGGCCATGCGAAGGTCTCGGTGGCGGCAGGCGCACCCTTCGAGGCTTCAGCCACGACGGCGCGACGGGTCAGGTGTCCATGCGGGGATTATCGCCCGGCGGGGGGCGGGATGCATACCCCGGACCCGAAGGGCCGACGCGCGTACCGATGCCGCTTCCGACCTTGCTTCGGACCTCGGATTCGGACTCGCATGCGACCCCGTTTCGACGCCTGCGGAACCGGGCATGCCGGTCTTCCCGGCCGCTCCGATCACCCGTCCCGGCGAGGCGTCGCCACGCGTGCGTGCACCTGTTCGCGGAAGCCGCGACTCAAACGGACCTCGGCACCGTCGATCAGCGTGATCAGTCCATCGCCGTTGGCGAGCGGGCGAATGGCGGCGATCCGCGCCGTTGCGATCAGGTGCGAACGGTGGACACGGACGAACATCGCAGGATCGAGTTTCGCCTCGAAGGCGGAGAGCGTCTCGCGCAACAGATGAACCTGCCTGCCGCAATGAAGCGCGACGTAATTGCCCTGCGCTTCGATCCGATCGACCGCGCTCAATTCGACGATCCGGACGCGCCCGCGGGACTTGATCCGGACCTGCGCGAGAAACGCCGGAGTCGCGTCGACCGCCTGCGCCGTCTTCACGACGGCCGGGGGCAACTCGGCCACACGTCGCAGTCCCGCTGCCTGCAGGACCGCCGTCAGTCCCGCGACGCTGAATGCAAGCAACAGCCAGTTCGCGGCCAGATGATCGGGAAGCGCCGTGGCGAACGGTCGGGTGTCGCCGACCTGCGCCAGAGGCGCGAGCAGACACGATGCGACGATGAGGCCCAGAGCGATCAGGATCGCACTCAGGCCATGGACCGCCAGATACCGGCGCAGCGCCATGCCGGCGATCGGGAACCGTTGCGTCAGCAGGCTCACGATGGGGCTCGCGAGCGCGCCGAGCAGACTCGCGCCGAGCACGCGCAGCGCCTCCTGACGCCACTCCGGAAACATGCCGACCTCGGCAAGCCCCGTCACGACACCCGGCTGGAGCGCAACCAGGAAAACGAGCCAATACAGGAAGCCGATGCCCACGACCGCACCGACGCTGCGAACGGACTTCGACCTCAGGATCATGCCGGAGAGTATGCGACTCGTCCCCGGCGGGCGTCCAGTTGACCCATGGCGACACGTTCGTGACATGTCGCGCCCGGATGGGGACAGACCGGTGCCCGGATCTGTTGCGCTTCGCAGGCCACATCCCGGAGAGTCCGGTATCCGGCATCCGCCGCACGGGTCGATACGACGATGCGCCTCGTTGCCCTGATCAGCCTTCTGTCGATGGGCATGCTGTCGATCTGGATGCTGCCGGTCCGCGCGTTCGGCGCGCCGGCGGCCGCTTCACCGATCCTGGTCGACGGCGGGTCCATCGCCGGCGTTCGGGAAGGCGATGTCACGGTGTACCGCGGCGTCCCCTTCGCGGCCCCGCCGGTCGGCGAACTGCGTTGGCGCGCACCGCAGCCGGTCGTCCCCTGGACCGGCACGCGGATCGCCGGACGCGCTTCGCCGACCTGCCTGCAGCGCGGCTTCTATCCCGAAGATGCGCCGCCCGAGCCGATGAGCGAGGACTGCCTCCATCTGAACGTCTGGGTTCCGGCCGGCACCGCGCCCACCGCGAAGCTTCCGGTGATGTTCTGGATCCACGGTGGCGGCCTGTCCATGGGCAGCGGATCGACGCCGCTGTACACGGGCGACGTGCTGGCACGCCACGGTGTCATCGTCGTCACCGCCAACTACCGTCTCGGTGCGCTCGGATTTCTGGCGCATCCCGAACTCGCGCGCGAATCGGCCGAAAACGTGTCCGGAAACTACGGTCTGCTCGACCAGATCGCCGCCTTGCGGTGGGTCCGGCGCAACATCGCCGGTTTCGGCGGCGACCCTGGCAATGTCACGGTCTTCGGACAGTCGTCGGGCGCCATCGCGATCAGCGCCCTGTCCACGTCGCCGCTGGCAAGAGGATTGTTCCATCGCGTGATCGCCCAGAGCGGCGGACTGTTCGAGCCGATCGAACTCGCGCCCGAGTTCGCATCGGAAGGCGCCGAGGCGCGCGGCAGCGCATTCGCGACCCGGCTCGGGGCGCCCTCGCTCGCGGCGCTGCGCGCAAAACCCGGCTCCGACATCGTCGCCGCGCCGTTCTCGCCGAATCCCGTGATCGACGGATACGTGCTCCACGAACCGCCCTACGACGCCTACCGTGCCGGACGGATGCACGACATCGATCTGCTGGTCGGGTTCAACGCCGGCGAAGGCCACGACTTCATCCGGGGCCGCGACGTCACCGTCGCCACCCTGCCCACGGTACTGCGCCAGGATTTCCCGTCGTTCATCGTGTCCGCGATCGGCCCCGATGTTCCCGAGACCGACGAGGAAGCGCTTGCCGCGTTCGTCGCCTTCGAGACGGACATGCGTTTCGGCTGGAACATGCTGGCCTGGGCGCGCCTGCATGCGACGTCGTCGCGCCGCGGCACCTACCTGTACCGTTTCGAACATGTGCCGCCGGGCGAAGCGGGCGCTCGTCATGGCGTCGAAATGGCGTACATCTTCGGGCATGCCGATCCGGATCCGCCGTGGACCGAAGCCGATCGCCGGCTGTCCGCCACGATGACGCGGTACTGGACGAACTTCGCGAAAACCGGAAACCCGAACGAAGACGGTCTTCCATTGTGGCCGGCGTTCACCCCGTCGCGCGAAGATGCCTTGCTGATCGGGAGCAACGCCCGCGCGGGCACGCTGCCCAATGCGGCAGACCTCACGTCGATCGATCGCCTCTACGCGACGGTACGCTTTCTGCTGCGCAATCTCACTGCCGTCGTGGCCGGCGCCCTGATCCTGGCGGCGGCGCTGCTCGCGCTGGCCTGGTCCGCCGTGCGGCGACGCGGGACGAGGCCACGAACGAGGCGAAGGGCACAGCCTTGAGTTTCGCAAACCCCACAGGCGCCTCCAATTTCGTTCCGAAGTGATACCGCGACATCGAATCCGTTGTGCGAAGGTCTGCGTGCAAGTCTCGAACCGGCAACCTTCAAATCCATGGAGATCGATCATGACCAGGGTCGTCGTCAGCGTCGAAGGCAGGACGCATACGTCCGATGGCAATCCCGACGTGCTCCAGTACGACACGACGCACCTCATCGAGCCTCCGAGCGGCAACATCTGGTCGGGGAAAAGCCTGTTCACCGCGCCGGCGACCGGGATCTACATGGTGTCCTTCGGCTTCGTGAAGGACACTTACTATCACGGAGGAACGGACGATGATGTCTTCATGACGTTGCGCAAGAACGCGGACGCCGCGCTGTGTCGCGCATGGAGCGGCCAGGGCGCCGGCAGGCGCGACTCTGCAAGTCACGTTTGTGCGGTGCGCCTCAACAGGGGTGAGACTCTCGACACCGTCGCGGACTCCGATGGCCCGGGATTGAAGCGGCACCTGGCCTCGTATTATCTGACCATCACCCTTGTTTGATGACGCTTGCGACACTTGTCATGTGTTCGTCGCGTCTTCCGGCGCTCCCTCGACAGGGGTTGTCCGAGATCCGCCTGCGATCCTGCCGCCGCCGCGGCTCGGCCACCGCCGATCCGCGTCATCCACAACTTCACTGCTGCGTCTTGCGCTGGGCAGCCAGCCGATCCAGCGCTTCCAGCAGATCCTTCGGAGGCATGTAGCCAGGCAAAGCAACGCCATCGGCGTTGATGATCATCGGCGTTCCCTGCACGCCGATGCGCTGACCGATCGCATGATGCTTCGCCACCGGGTTGTCGCATGCCCGAGATGCGATGGGCGTACCGTTCTTGGCATCGGTCAGCGCCTGACGCCGATCATCCGAGCACCACACCGACGCCATCTCCCGTGCGTCCGGCGTCCCCAGCCCGGATCGGGGAAAAGCGACGTACTCGATCGCGATGCCGAGCTTGTTGTATGCACCGATATCCTCGTGAAGTTTCCGGCAGTAGCCGCACCCGACATCGGTGAACACCGTGACGGTATGTCTGCGTGGTCCGATCGGGGCGAAGACGACCCGCTCCGATGCAGGGATCTCGCCCAGCGCCTTCAGGCGCAGCCCGGGCAGGGATCCGTGCTGCGCCATGTCGCGCCCGTTCCTCAGATCCAGCAGCCCCCGGACAAGATAGCGGCCATCGTTGGTCACATAGACCACATCGCCTCCGACGATCACCTCCTGATAGCCTGGAACCGCGGCGTCGCCGACGTGATCCGGTTCGAGATCCGGATCGAGCTTCTTGAGTGCGGCACGGATCGCCGCTTCCCTCGACGGACCGACGGACCCGTCGATGCCGACCGAGGGCGGCCCCTGCCCGACTTCGGGGCCGTGGGCAGCGACGGCGGCGATGACATGCCTGTCCTGCGTGCACGCCGACAGACTCAGCGCGCAGAGCGCCAGATATGTCATCGTTTTCAAACCCTGAGTATTCATGGTTTCCAGCTCCTGGTGACCGTATGTCGAATCTGTGTGGACGGGTCGTAGTCTCGGGATCGGCGCGTGAGATCGAAAGCGCACGAACGCTGTCGCTCGACGTCCGACGAGGCGTTTCATGCGCCCTCGGGAGGCCGACAGAGCACCGCATCGGTTCGACCGCTATCGGCTGCCGCACTCGCGTTCACGGATGGGAAATCAACCCGTATTCCCGGGCTTGGCGGCGTTCTTCTCGGCGAGGAGGCGCTTCGCGATGACATCCATCGACCGCAGGAGTTGCATGCTCGGCTCGAAGTCACCGACCTGGATCGACTCGATGACTGCCTCAAGCGTGCCGCGATTCGGATAGTTGCCCAACATCCTTGCGACGACAGCATCGCGCTGCGACGGCTCGGACATCCAGATCAGGGATTGGGCGGCGAAGAAATGTTCGTTGTACTGGGTCGCGACGGCCTGACGATTCTCGATCTTGGCCTGCAGGGCAGCTCTCTGATCCGGCGTCGGCAGGTAGGTACCGTTCTTGATCGCGGCCGCTCCGAAGGTCATCGCCGGCGAGTAGCGCGCGAAAGTGTCGTAGCGGTCCAACTGATCGAGCGCCTTGTCGAAGAGCACGTTCATCTGCTCGGGCGGGATGTCCTTGGCGCCGGCGTTGGCGGCGATGCCCTGCAGGGCATAGAAGTCCGCGTCCTGGCGTTGGTCGATCACCATTTCGGCGTACTGCCGGGCCAGCGCGGCGCGTCCGGGATCGCTTGCGTTCAGCACCCTTTCCAGCAGGTAGATGCTGGAGGGCCGCCGCTGCGAGAAGGCGTTGTCCAGTTCTTCGAGCATGACCTTGCGGGCGCGCTCGTCGTACATCGCTGCGTTCACCAGCGCGTTCTCGAAGTCGCTGAGCTCCTGGTCGGACATCGTCGGGTCGAAAACCGCCACCCGGTGAAGGTTCCGGGTCAGATCCCTCCGGAAAGCCGCGAGGTCGCGGATGCGGCCGTTGTCCGTCGCGCGGTCTCCGGAGGCCTCGCCGGCGGCGAACGCCGATCCGCTGCCCGCAGCGGCCTTGGCGACGCCATCGGCCGCATCACCGGGTTTGTGGCTGCTCTTCACGAAGAAGAAGCCGGCGGCCACCGCCACGACCAGGACGACGGTCGCGTTTCTCTTGATGTTGTTCATGTTGATCTCCACACGGAATGGGGTGATGGGCGAGCGATTCCGATGCGGTGCGCATCGGCGGCCGACGACCGCGATCGGTCGTCGACGCCCCGCCTGCGGGAGCGGGCCCCGAACCGCGTTCGAGAGCCCGCCCCGGCGCATCGGAGCACGCGTGTCCGGCCTCAGGCGCCGGCCTTGACGACGCGGCAGGTCTTGGTGGTGGCGCTGGCGGTCGGGATCAGTTGGTACTTGTCCCAGTACACCTTGTTCTTCACGTTGCGGCAGAACGAGGTGCCGTCGAAGGTGTCCCAGCGATACTCGCCGCCGGCGGCCGCGCAGATGTCCCTGACGGTCCGGCCGTTCGAGCCTTCGTA
>JBIJAD010000418.1:0-3272 GCA_044345955.1 Lysobacteraceae bacterium | reverse complement strand
GAACCGGCCACGTCGAAGCGCAGCTCGACCGCGGTCGCGACCTTGTTCACATTCTGTCCGCCCGGCCCGGAGGCGCGGACGAAGCGCTCCACCAGTTCCGATTCCGGGATCTCGATCTCGATATCCACCCTGCCCTCCGCGGCCGAGTGTAGGGGAAGGCGCAGGCTGTCGGCGGACCGGCGCGGAGCGATTGACCGGCCGCGGTGCGCTGCCGGAAGATGCGGGTCCGCATCGATCGAGACGCTCCAGGGAGGACCGTCCATGCCCCGCTTCGCGCTCCTGTCAGGCACGGCACTGTCAGGCACGGCTCTGCCGGTCGCCCTCGCCCTCGCCCTCGCGGCCGTTCCCGCCACGCACGCGCTGGCCCAGGATCCGGCCGCCGTCGGCGGCGGCGACTACGATCCCGCCTTCGTCGGCGGCGCCCCGTCCCGGGCGCGACCGGCGCCGGCGCCGGCCATGGACGCGGACCTGCCGGTGCCCGACCGCATGCGCGGCTTCGGCGGGGAAATGGGCGGCGGCCCGGTCCCGCCCGAACGCGCGGCGCAGGAAGTCGAAGCCCTGCTGCGCCTGCTCCGCAACGAAATGGCCACCGGCGGCGGCAGTTGGAGCGACGACCGCGGCACCGCGATCCGCTATCGCACCGAAGCCGAGAACCTCGTCCGCCGCCACTGGGACCGGCTCGGTCCGCTCACGCGCAATCTGTACACCTCGCAGTACGGCACCACCGACCCCAACGATGCCAGCCAGCGCTACCGCTCGCCCTACGGCGACGAGGGCCAGATCGAGAACCAGGTGATGGGCGGCGTGCGCGACGCCAGCCAGGCGATGCAGAACCTCGAAGACCTGCTGCTGCCGATGCTGCAGGACCTCAAGCGCGGTTTCGACGCCGAATTGCGCAACCGCGCCAATTCGCGGTGAGGCGGCAGGGCGGGTCGACACCCGCCCTACGACGTCCCGAACAACGCCAGGGCCTTCGCGAACTCGGCATCCGTCGGCGCGGCCACATCGATGATCTCGCCGCTTTCCGGATGCGGGAACCGCAGACGTTCGGCGTGCAGCAGCATGCGGTGGATGCCGAGCATGCGGAAGGCGCGGTTGTGGCGACCGTCGCCGTGGCTGGTGTCGCCGATGAGGTGATGCGACAGATGCTTGAGGTGGCGGCGGATCTGGCGGAAGCGGCCGGTCTGCGGCCAGGCGCGCAGCAGCGCGTAGCGCGAGGTCGGAAAGCCGGCCGAGGGCAGATCCAGTTCGCAGGTCGCCAGCCGTTCGAAGCGGGTGATCGCCGGTTTCTTCTGCGGCTTGCCCGGGCCGCCGTCGAGCGGGTGATCGACCGTGAACGCCGGCTCGGCGGGCCAGCCGCGGCAGACCGCGAGATAGGCCTTCTCCACCGCATGCGACATCAGTGTGCGGCCCAGCGTCGAGGCGGTGTCGCGATCGAAGGCCAGCAGCAGGCAGCCGCTGGTGGCGCGGTCCAGACGATGCACGAGGAAGATCGGACGCCCGAACTGTTCGCGCAGGCGGTCGGCGGCGAAATCGGTCTCGCCGCGGGCGAGTGCGCTGTCGTGGACCATCAGCCCGGCCGGCTTGTCGACCACCGCGAGGCGGTCGTCGCGGTACAACACCGACAATGCGCCGATCGCGGGCGTCTCGACCGGAGCCGCGCCCTCCGCAGCCGCGCCGTCCGGGATCATTCCGGCATCGATGTGCGCCTGCGGGAACTCGGGACAGGACTTCCGGGTCATCGTGGGGGCGTCGCCGTCTGTGACAATCGGCGCTCATTGTCGCCGAATCGCCGTCCCGGTCGTCGCCGTCTCAACCATCGCTGTCTCAACCGTCGCTGTCTCGAGCGCCGCCGTCCGCACCACCGCCGCCACAGGGAGTCCCGATGTTCTCGATCCGTACCGCCACCGCACCGCTCGCGCTCGCCTGCGCGCTGGCGCTCGTCGCCCCCGGCTTCCCCCTGGCGGCTGCCGATGGCGTCGCCTCACCCAGGGGCGTGAACGCCGGCCCCTGCGTCGAGGGCATCTGCGAGTACACCCTGGGCAACGGCCTGCGTGTGCTGCTGTTCCCCGACGCCACCCGGCCCACGGTCACGGTCAACATCGCCTACGGCGTCGGCTCGGTGCACGAAAATTACGGCGAGACCGGCATGGCCCATCTGCTCGAGCACATGCTGTTCAAGGGCACGCCGAAACATCGCGACATCCCCGGCGAAATGAAGAAACGCGGGATCGAGAAGAACGCCACCACCTCGCTGGACCGCACCAACTACTTCGGCTCGTTCCCGGCCGACGCCGCCACCCTCGACTGGCTGCTGGGGCTGGAAGCCGACCGCATGGTCAATTCCTTCGTCGCCAAGGCCGATCTCGACAGCGAGATGACCGTGGTCCGCAACGAGATGGAGCGCAACGAGAACAACCCCGGCGGCGTGATGTTCCAGCGCCTGCGCTCGACCGCCTACCTGTGGCACAACTACGGCAACAGCACGATCGGCGCACGATCCGACGTGGAGAACGTGCCGATCGAACGCCTGCAGGCCTTCTACCGCACCTGGTACCGGCCGGACAACGCGACCCTGATCGTTGCCGGTCGCATCGACCCCGCGGCCACGCTGGCGAAGGTGCAGCGCCACTTCGGCCCGCTCAAGCGCCCGCAGCAGCCGCTGCCGCGGTTGTACACGGTCGAACCGACCCAGGACGGCGAGCGCGAGGTGGTGGTGCGGCGCACCGGCGACACCCCGATGCTGGGCATCGCCTACCGTACGCCGGGCACCACCCATGCCGACACCGCGGCGCTGGAGGTGCTGATGGACGTACTCGGCGACGTGCCCGGCGGACGCCTGCACAAGGCCCTGGTCGAACCCGGCCTCGCCGCGTTCACCGGCGGCGGCAACAGCGATCTGCGCGACGGCGGCATGGTCACCCTGATCGCGGTGATGCCCAAGGACGGCGATGCGGCGAAGGTCGAGGCCGAACTGCTGCGCCAGATCGAGACCCGCCTGCTGGCCGAGCCCATCACCGCCGACGAAGTGGCGCAGGCCAAGCGCCGCATCGCCAACGCCTACGAGCGCAACTTCAACAACGTCAACGCGGTGGCGATGGCGCTGACCGAATCGGTCGCCGCCGGCGACTGGCGGCTGTATTTCCTGCAGCGCGACCGCGCGGCCGCGGTGTCGGTCGAGGACGTGAACCGGGTCGCGCGCACCTACTTCAAGCCCAGCAACCGCACCATCGGCCGCTTCGTACCGACCGAAACCCCGGAACGCGTCGAGG
>JBIJAD010000070.1:0-13396 GCA_044345955.1 Lysobacteraceae bacterium | reverse complement strand
CCCGGCCGTTCGCGGTCGCGGTGATCGTGCCTGCCGCCTGATCGGGCTGGATCGTGATCCGGCGCCCGTCGCTGGCGACGATCGCGGTGAGGCTGCCGCCCGTGTACTGGTAGTCGACGACATTCCCGAAGCGATCCTCGATCCGCGTCGCCAGCAGGAACACCCGTTTGCGCTCCATGCTGTAACCCGGCACCGTCTTCTGCGCCTTGCGCATGATCGGCAGGCTGCGCTCGACCACGTAGTCGAAGAAATAACGCGTGCCGTCGGGCAGCCGGAGCACGAAGCCTTCGCCCGGATACCCGTTCTTCAATGCGGGCAGACAGCTCAGCCGCGCCATCGATTCCAGAATCCACGGATAGTTCACCCCGTCGGCGGGATCGACGTAAGCGCTCGCCTCTGCCAGCATCTGGCCGTCGTACACGCCCGGCACGCGGATGCTGTAACCGTGGAAGACCTGGTTGGGCATGAAGATCTGGCCCTCGACCGCTGGCCAGCCCGGCATCGAACAACGCTTCGCCCGGTCCGCCGCATGCGTCGCCGGCACCGTCCAGCCGTGCAGCTTCGAGAACGTGCCTTCGATATACGGCACATCGATGTCCCAGTTGCCCAGCCCGCCGAGCTCTTCGCTCATGTAGCGCGGCTCGATCGGCAAGCGCCGCCCGAACCGCACCGGCAGGGCATTGTTGCCGGGCAGGTCGATATCGACGTTCGCGAACACGGTCTTGCCGGTCGCCTCCGACACCGACTCCCCGAACATCCCGCTGCCGAGCGCGGAGACCTCGGTCGCGGCCTTGATCTTCTTCTGGTATTCGTCCGCGAGGGACACCGCCTGGCCCTGCGCCAGGCCGGAAACGAGCAGCGCCAGCACGATGGCGCACGCAGAAACGATCGAACGCATCCTGTCGAACATCCCCTGTCGATGCCGCGTCGTTGCGGCCTGAATGAAACCGCCGGGAAACCCGGGCGGCATCGCGGATTTTGCACGAGTGGTATCTCACCGGCCAAGACCGGCCGGCAGGGCGACGGAAACATCGTGCCCGGTGCCTGCATCGAGAGAGATCCGATCGAGTCCGTGAATCGCCTGGCGGGAACACCAGACGTCACCCTGGCCGCGCGGTTTCTGCCGATCGCGACCGGCACCTTGGGTCAGTCGGCGTCTCCGCGCCGCGCCGGGTCGCTGATCTCCAGTCCGCGCAGGATGACGCTGGCCTGGGTGCGGTTGCGGGCGCCGAGTTTCTCGAAGATCGCGCTGAGGTGCGCCTTGACCGTGCGCTCCTGCACGTCGAGGCGGTCGGCGATCTGTTTGTTGAGCAGGCCCTCGGCGACCAGCGCCAGCACCCGGAACTGCTGCGGGGTGAGACTGGCGAGCCGAGCGGCGAGATCGGCGTCGCCCGGCGTCGAGCGGGCGCGGGCGACCGCCGGGCGCAGCGCCGGCGGCAGCCATTCCTCGCAGGCGAGCACGGTGCGGATCGCATCGCGCAGTTCTTCCAGGCCGGCACTCTTGGGGATGTAGCCGGCGGCGCCGTGATCCAGCGCGCGACGCACGATCTGCGGGTCCTCGTTGGCGGAGACCAGGGCCACCGCGACCGCGGGGTACTGGGCGCGGATCGCGGCCAGTCCGGCCAGACCGTGATTGCCGGGCATGTGCAGGTCGAGCAGCACCAGATCCACGTCCGGTCGCGTATCGAGAATCGTCAGCACTTCCTCCAGCGAGGCCGCTTCGCAGGTCTCGACCGCGTCCGCGGCCTCGGCCGCCGCGCCGCGGAGGGCGGCGCGGAACAGGGGATGGTCGTCGGCGATCAGCAGCAGCGGCATGGGGTCGGCAACGTGAACGAAGCGAGTCGCGCGGGCGGTCGCCAAGCCTAGCAGGCCGGCCGGACCCCAGACCGGCGGCGGCTCTCCGGCCGCACTTGGACCAAAGTACGATGCCGAACCCGTCGCCCACTGCTAGTTTGGCCGGTCATGAACGCGCGTCCTCTCCGTGGCCTCTGCGGCCTGCCGTCGGTCCCGCTGGTTGCGGTCCTCCTCGCCCTGGGCGTGGCCGGATGCGCCGGCGCATCGCGTAGTGCGGGGGATGTCACTCGATCCGCGGCGCCCCCGGCCGCGTCCGGAGCCCCCTCCATGTTCAGCGCCGAACGCGCGACGATCCACCGCGACGGCGATGACCTGCTGACCGCCGGCCTCGGGCTGGGCGGCCTGCGCAGCCTTGTCCCGCCCGTGTTCGCCGATCCCGCGGCCCCGACCGTGGCCGAACTGCGGCGCCGCGCGATCTGGAACAACTGGCGCGGAATCGCCGATCTCGCCGCCGGTGGCGGTTACGGCGAGGTCTACGGCAGTGTCGCGGCGGTGCCCGGGCGCGAATTTTCGGCGCTGGCGCGCCTCCCGGGGGCGCGCCAGCCGCACCGGGTGCTGGTGCAGGTACCCGACGGCTTCGACCGCAAACGCCGCTGCGTGCTGATCGCGCCGTCCTCGGGTTCGCGCGGGGTCTACGGCGCGATCGCGGTCGCCGGCGCCTGGGGCCTGCCGCGCGGCTGCGCGGTCGCCTACACCGACAAGGGCACCGGCACCGACTATTTCGATCTCGACGCCCGCCTCGGCGCGGGCGCGGACGGGCGCCCGGACGCGCAGGCCGAAGCGTTCGCGCCGGACGTGCCCGATGGCGCGACCGGCGTGGCCTTCAAGCATGCGCACTCGCGCGACAACCCCGAAGCCGACTGGGGTCGGCACGTGCGTCAGGCCGGCGAGTACGCGCTGCGCGCACTCGATGCCGCCTTCCCCGACGAGGCGCCGTTCACCTTCGCGAACACCCGCACGATCGCGGTCGGCATCTCCAACGGCGGCGGCGCGGTGCTGCGCGCGGCCGAACTGGAAGGCGACTGGCTCGATGCGGCGATCGCGGCCGAACCCAGCGTGCTGGTCGAGGGTCACGGCAGCCGCGCGCTCTACGATTACGCCACCGAGGCCGCGCTGCTGATGCCCTGCGCGCTGCTGGCGATGGACAACCTGCCGCAGCCGCCGCTGCAGGCGCAGGCGCGGCCGGACTGGGAACTGCGCTGTTCGACCCTGCGCAGCAACGGCATCCTCGAAGGCGACACCCCCGAAGCGCAGGCACGCGACGCCCTGGCCCGGCTGCGTGCCGCCGGCTGGAGCGACGAGGCCCTGCGCGCCGGGGCGCTGAGCGTCGGCTTCGATCTGTGGCGTGCGGTCGCGGTGACCTACGCCTCGGCTTACGGCCGCTACGGCGTCGGTGAACATCCTTGCGGTTTCGCCTGGTCGGCGATCGGCAGCGACGGCATCCGTCGCGCGGCCACCCCGGCAGAGCGTGCGGCATGGTGGAGCGACGCCAGCGGCATCCCGCCGGGCGCCGGCGTCGGCATCGTCGACGAAATCGCGCGCATCGACCCTGCCTCGGTGCGTCTGGGTTGCCTGCGCGAGCTGTGGTCCGGGATTTCGACCGATGCCGAGCGTGTCCGCCGCGGCGTCGCCGAGACCCGCGCCGGCGCACCGCGCAAAGGCCTGCCGGTGACCGTGATCCATGGCGCCGACGACGGTCTGATCCCGATGGCCTTCACCAGCGCGCCCTACGTCGCCTACGCCCGCGCCGCCGGGCGCAGGGTCGGCTTCTGGCAGGTGCGCAACGTCCAGCATTTCGACGCATTCCTCGGTCTGCCCGACTACGGTGCGCGTTATCTGCCGATGTTGCCCTACGTCTACGCCGCGCTCGAACGCAGTCTCGACGCGCTGGACGGCCGCGGCGCATGGCCGACGGACGCCGTCATCGAGCCCGTGCCCCGCGCCGGCCAGCCGCTGACCGCGGCGCATCTGGCCCTGCCGTAGCGGCATCGACCGGCTCGGCGACGCCGCTTGTCGCCCTGCAGCATCGCTGGCAAGCTGGCCGCGGAAGCAGTCCACGGCGCACAGGAGAGCAGGCCGACGATGATGCGCCACTTCTCGATGCTGCGCGATTTCCATCTCGCCGACTGGCTGACCCTCGCCAATGCCTTCTGCGGGGTCAGCGCGGTGTTCTGCGCGCTGCGTTACATGGAATCGGGGCTGCCGCGGGATCTGCTGTGGGGGCTGGCGCTGGTGCCGTTGGCCTTCGTGTTCGACGCCCTCGACGGCCGGGTCGCGCGCTGGCGGCAGTCGTCCTCCACTCTCGGCCGCGAGCTGGACTCGCTGGCCGACGTGATCTCCTTCGGCGTGGCCCCGGCGGCGCTGGGCTACGCCGCGGGGCTGCAGGGCGGCTGGGACTGGCTGGTGTTGGGATATTTCGTCTGCTGCGGCGTCAGTCGCCTGGCCCGTTTCAACGTCACCGCCGAAACTCTGGCCGAAGGCACCGACAAGGTGAAGCATTTCGAAGGCACGCCGATTCCCACCAGTCTCGCGCTGGTGCTGATGCTGGTAGTCGCGGTGGACAATGATCGCATCGGCGGCGATTTCTGGTTCGGTGCCTACGTCATCGGGCCGTGGACGCTGCATCCGCTGGTGCTGGCGTTCGCGGTCTCCGGTTCGCTGATGATCAGCAAGACCCTGCGCATTCCGAAGTGGTGACAGCCGCTGGTGGCGACCGCACGCCGGCGCACGGTGCCGCCCCGAGACTTCGGTCGCTGCGGTCGTCCTGCTGTCCTGCAGCATGCATTGCTATGATGGCCGCCTCTGACCAGGAGCGGGGCGATGCGCACAGGCGAGGGCAAGGCGGGGCACTCCGGGGCCGGCACGATCGATTTCGGCGAAATGGCCCAGCGCTACTGGCAGACGCTGGGCGAGGCCCTGCGCGCGACCGGTGGTCGCAGTCAGCCGCAGGACCCCTGGCGCGCCGCGCTCGACGGCTGGTCGCGGCTCGCCGGCAGCGGCAGCGAGGGCGCCGCGGCGGACGCGATCGAACGCTTCTCGATCCAGGCCCGGCAGTGGCTGGGCACGATGCAGCAGGTCGCCGCGCAGTTCGCAGGCCGTCCCGCCGCCGCCGGCGATGTCGCCGCGGCCTGGAAAGAAGCGCTCGGCGGCGGCAACCCCTTCGCGGATCTCATGCACGGCCTCGGCGGCCGCGGCCAGACCGGATTCGATCAGTGGTATGCGCAGATCGCGCCGATGCTCGGCACGATGTCCGGCGGCGCGCTGTTCGCCGGGATGCGCGACGAGGGCCTCGGGTGGCTGCGTCTGCCGGCCTTCGGCCCCGCGCGCGAACACCAGGAACGCTGGCAGGCGCTGGTCGAAGCCCAATTCGAACTGCAGCGCCGCAACGATGAATACGCCGCATTGATGCTCGAAGCCGGTCGCGACGCCTTCGAACGCTTCGAGCGCAAACTCGCCGAACGCAGCGAACCAGGACGCCAGTTGCAGTCGGCGCGCGCGTTGTTCGATCTGTGGATCGACGCCGCCGAGGAGGCCTACGCCGAGATCGCGCTGTCGAAGCGCTTCCGCCGGATCTACGGCGATCTGGTGAATGCGCAGATGCGGGTGCGCGCCGGCATCCAGGGCGAGATCGAACGCATGGGCGATCTGCTCGGCCTGCCGGGCCGCACCGAAGTGGATGCCGCGCATCGCAGGATCGCCGAGCTCGAGCGTCAGGTGCGGCGGCTGACGGTCGCCCTGTCCGGCGCCAACGGCGCGCGCAACGCCGCGAAGAGCCCTGCCGCGAATGCAGCGCAGGACGAGCCTGTCGCCGCGAAGACCAGAGCGAAGCCGGCGCGCGCACGCACCGGCGCCGCTGCGAAACCGGCCGCGAAACCGGCTGCGGAAGCACCGGCCCCGAAAACCGCCGCCGGAAAGAAGTCGCCCGCCGCGAAAGCCCCGGCCGCGCGTGCAAGCAAGGCCGCCGGCGCATCGCGCGCCGCGGCGCGCACGCCGCACCGGCGTGCGCCGCGGCAGGCGATCGCCGCCATCCCGATGCCCGAGCCGTTGAAGCCGATGCCCGCCAAGGCCGCCGCGAAGAGGAAGCGCTGACATGTCCCGCAGCCCGTTCGACAGCCCCTTCGATCTGACGCCCGACAAGCTCGCCGAGGAAGCGGCCACCCTCCAGCACAAGCTCGGCGCCGGCCTCGCCACCCTGCGCGAACTCGACGACGTGCACTACGGTGTCACCGACAAGGAGGAGGTCTGGCGCGACGGCAAGGTCGTGCTCTACCGCTTCCGCGGCGAACGCACGCCGAGCGCGAAGGTGCCGCTGCTGATCTGCTACGCCCTGGTCAACCGGCCGTACATGGTCGATCTGCAGGACGACCGTTCGCTGGTCAAGAACCTGCTGGCGCTGGGCGAGGACGTGTACCTCATCGACTGGGGATACACCGACCGCTCCGACCGTTTCCTCACCCTGGAGGACTACATCGAGCGCTTCATCGACGGTGCGGTCGATCATCTGCGCGCGACGCACGGACTGGATGCGATCAATCTGCTCGGCATCTGCCAGGGCGGTGCGTTCTCGTTGAGCTACGCGTCGCTGCATCCCGAGAAAGTCCGCAACCTCATCACCATGGTCACGCCGGTGGATTTCCACACCGACGACAACATGCTGTCGAACTGGACCCGCAGCCTCGACGTCGATCTGTTCGTCGATACGCTGGGCAACGTGCCTGCCGATCTGATGAACCTGTGCTACCTCACGTTGAAGCCGTGGCGGCTGTTCGTGCAGAAATACGTGGGCATGGCCGACATCCTCGACGACCGCAAGGCGATGGAGGATTTCCTGCGCATGGAGAAGTGGATCTTCGACTCTCCCGATCAGGCCGGCGAAGCTTTCCGTCAGTTCATCCGCGACTATTACCAGGGCAATGGTTTCGTCAACGGCGGGATCGAGATCGGCGGCCGCGAAGTGGATCTGGCCGCGGTCGACATGCCGGTGCTGAACATCTACGCCGAGCAGGATCATCTGGTGCCGCCGTCGGCCTCGAAACCGCTTGGCGGGCTGATCGGCAGCGACGATTACTCCGAGCTGTCGTTCCGCGGCGGCCACATCGGCATCTACGTGTCGGGCCGCGCCCAGAAGGAAGTGCCCTCGGCGATCCACGACTGGCTGGCGAAGCGTTCGAAGTGAGCGCGCGTCCGGTCGCGGCCGTCGTCCTCCTGGCGCTGGCCGCGTCCGCCGCGGCCGCGCCGACGCCGCAGGCCAAACGCGAGATCGAGGGCCTGATCGCCGGCCTCGGCGCCTCCGGCTGCAGCTTCGAACGCAATGGCCGCTGGTACGACGCGAAGACCGCGCAGGCCCATCTGCAGCGCAAGTACGATTACCTGCGCAGACGCGATCTTGCCGATACCGCCGAAATGTTCATCGAACGCGCCGCGACCGGCAGCAGCATGAGCGGCAAACCCTATCGCGTACGCTGCGGCAGCGTCGTAGAACCGTCGCGGCTGTGGTTCGAACGCCGGCTGCGCGGATTGCGTTGGACGGCGGCGTGAAACGCTGGTCATGCCTGTCGGCGCTGTTGTTCGCCTGGTCGACCGCAGGCGCCGCCGAGACTGCATGCGCACGTTTCGAACCGGCGATCACGCGCCTCGACGGCAGGCTGATCCTGCGCGATTACGCCGGCCCCCCGAACTACGGCAGCGTGGCCGACGGCGATCGCCTCGAGCGGCAATGGATCCTGATCCTCGACCGCCCGCTGTGCGTCGCGGCCGATCCGGATTCGGAGATCAACCGGGAAGCGGTGCGCGCCGTCGGCGAAGTGCAACTGGTCGTGATGCCGACGTCCGGCGTGCGCGCGGAAGGCCATCGCGGTCGCCGGATCGGCGTCGAAGGCCGCCTGTTCACCGCACATACCGGGCACCACCGCACGCCCGTCCTGCTTGTGGTCCGGTCGTTTACGCCCGCGGTCGCGCAGCGCGCGGATCGCACTTCCCATCCGGAGCCGAGCCCATGAAACGATCATCGTGGACCTCCCTGATCGCTCTGCTTCCCTGGATCGGCAGCGTTGCCGCGGCCAGTCCGCCGGCCGTGGCCGACGAGGACGCGCTCTGGCAGCAGGTCTATGCGGCACGTGAAGCCTGGTACGCCGAAACCGTAGGGCCGCTGCCCGAGGACATCTTCAAGCTTGGCCACATGATCGGGGTCTGGCCAGGCGGCGGATTGTTCCGGATCGCTGCCGACAAGCTCGGGCCGGAACCCTGGGTCTACACCACCTTCGGACTGAGCAACCCCGATATGCCGCCCGCGATCGAGGCCACCGGCGTCGAGACCGAAACCGATGCGCTTGGCCGGATCGTGCGCACCGAGTCGACTTTGCGCGCGAAGGCGCAGCCGCCGCAGCGCGTCGCGGGTGTCGCGGGCTACGGCTACGAACTCATCGTGGCGACCCACGAAGCCGCGGAGTGGCCGCTGTGGATCCTGCAGTGGACCGCGAACGCGGAGATTTTCAACGACGCCGGACTGTTGGCGCGCATGGACCGCTACGGCGGCCTCACCGTGGAAGACGTGCAGGTCGGCAAGAAGAAGAACGACACCGTCCATCTGCTGATCGCGCGTGCCCGTGCGCCGCTGCCGACCGGAACCGTTCTGCCGAACGGGCGGATGGACATCCTGGTCGCCACCGTCATCACCGAGGCGGAAATGCGCTGGTCGATGCAGCACGGCCGCGAAGCCCTGCTGGAGCGGCTGATCGCGGCGGGCGTTGGTCAGTTCAGCCGTCGCGATCGGCCTTCGGTGATCGAATAAGCGCGGTCGGCGGCTGCTAGACTCGCACCGTCCGTCGTCCGGGAAATCCGCCATGGCCGCCACCCGAACCCTCGTCCGCGTCCGCAACGACCGCGTGCTCGCCGGTGTCGTCGGCGGCATCGCCGCACGTTTCGGCTGGAGCCCGACGCTGTTGCGCATTCTCTACGTGGTGATGTCGGCGCTGTCGGCCGCGTTCCCCGGGATCCTGGTCTATCTGATCCTCTGGCTGCTCATCCCGGATGAAGGGGCGACATGAGCCCGATCGCGCGCGCGCTGATATTCGCGCTCGGGGCCGTGTGGACCGCGCCCAACACGCTGATCGGGCTGGTCGTGGGCGCCTTGGCGATGCCGTTCGGCGCGCGGCCGAAACTGCGTCGCGGCGATCTGGCCCTGGTGTTCCATGGGTTCCCGATGGGGCCCGGCGGCGTGATGACGCTCGGCAACGTGATGCTCAGCACTCATCGCGATCTGGACACGCTGTGCACGACCTACGCCCATCGCGCCGGCTGGTGCGTGCAGCCGAAGACCCGGATCGGCGATCACGAGCGCGCGCACGTGCTGCAGTACATGGTCTTCGGACCGCTGTTCCTGCCGCTGTATCTGCTGTCCGGCGGGGTCAGCGTGCGCAATCGTTTCGAGCGCGCCGCCGACCGCTACGCGCTGACCGGCCGCGGCTGGTGGCCGTGGCAGCGCGCGAACTCGCGCGAGGAGATCATCCGCCTCGGCGCGCCGGCGCAGGCGGATGCGGCCCGCTGAGCGCCGCGTCGCAAGCGCTCAGCGCCAGATCGAGACCTGTTCGGCCTGCGGCACCAGCATCGCGTTGCCGGCCTTGCAGCCGAAGGCGGTGGCGAAGCCCGGCAACTGCATCAGCGGGCCGTTCGCGCGCCACTGCCCGGGCGGGTAGGGCGAGCCGGCGGCGTGGGCCGCGGCCTGCGGTGCGGACAACTGCTGCGTCCACAACCGGCCCCAGCCGCGGAAGAAGGCCTGACGATCGGGCTGTTTGGCCTCGGGTTCGGCTTTTTCCCATGCGGCCCAGGCCAGTTCCAGGCCGGACAGATCGGCGGCATTGACCGCACGAGTACGCGCGCCGTCCACCTTCAGTCCGGCATTGCCGGGATAGGAGAATCGCGCGTACTGGGCGGCGAGCGGGCCGACTCGCGTCTCCCAGGCGCCCGCGGTGCCTGCGCTCCACCAGTCGCGCAGGGTGCCGGCGGCATCGATTCGGCGGCCGGCGGGGTCGATCGCGCTGGTGAGTTCGTGCCCGAGCATCGCGCCGAAACCGCCGTACTGCGCGGCCAGCGGTTGCTTCATGTCCAGCACCGGCGCCTGCAGCAGCGCCGCGGTCACGAACACCCGATTGTGGGCGAGGTCGTAACTGATCGCCGGGAACTGCGGCAGCACGTCCCAGCGCCGGTCGGCGTTGCTGCGCCCGATCCGCTTCATTTCCTCGCGCCGATGCCAGGTCGAGGCGATCAGGATGTTGCTGCCGAAGCTGCCGCGGCCCATCGGCTGCGTCGCGAAATCCAGTTCGTGGCGCGGCGCCCCGATCTCGATCTTGACCCGATCGAGCTTGGCCCGCGCTTCCTGGCGGGTGGCGTCGTCCATCCATGTGTTGCGATCGATCGCGCTGCCCATCGCCTCCTTGACCGCGCGCGCGATCTCGTCGGCGCGGTCGCGGCTCGGGGCGGGCAGATGTCGGGCGACGTATTCGTGCGCGACCATCGGCCCGGCCGAGGTGTTGATCGCATCCAGGGTCTGCTTCCAGCGCGGCGCGGGCTCGTCCTCGCCGCGCAGGAGGCGGCCGCGGAATTCGTGGTCGGCGTCGCGCCAATTCTTGCTGAGATAGGGCGCCATCGCGTTGCCGACGTGGAAGCGCAGATACGCCTGCCATTGCGCCGGCTTGAGGCTGCCGACCAGCTTGTCGAGCTGTGCGAACAGCGCCGGATCGGCCATCGATACCTGTTCGGCCTGCACGCCCTGCGATTTCAGATAGGCCGCGAGCTGCAGGTTGCGGTATTTTTTGGCGAAGTCCTTGGTCGGCACCGGGCTGTACTGGGCACGCAGGCCGCGCAGCGCCTCCTGCGTCTTCGAGACCCGCGCGATCCGGGTTTCCAGATCGATCACCAGTTGCGCTTCGGCGGTGAGCCTGTCCTGCGGCGTGCCGGAGAGGGCGAGGATCTTCTGCACGTAGCCGTTGTAGCGACCGAGCAGCGAACGCGCTTCGGCATCGTTGCGGGTATAGAAGCTTGGGTCGGGCAGGCCGAGGCCGCCCTGGGCGAAGTAGCCCAGATAGGTGTCGAGGCTCTTGAGATCGATGTCGGCGGTGAAATTGAACGCGACCGGGATGCCGACCTGGTGCAGTGCGGCGATCGCCGGGGCCACGTCCTGGGTCTTGCGGATCGCACCGATGCGACCGAGCAGCGGTGCGATCGGGCCGGCACCGTCGCGCTCGACCGCAGCCTCGTCCAGACCGCTGGCCCAGAAATCGCCGAGCAGCTTCTGCACCCCGTTCTGCGGCGACTTCATCGCATCGTCCAGCAATTCGCGCTGCTGCTGTTCGACCCGCTGCGCCAACTGGCCGAGGGCGCTGACCCCGCCGGCGGCCGGCACCGGGTTGGCCTTGATCCAGTCGGCATTGGCGAAGCTGTAGAAGTCGACGCAGGCGGCCGGCACCGGGGCGGGTTTGGGCGCGGCCGGACGCCGCTTCTTCGCGGCATCGGCCTGCGGCACGGCGATCAGCAGGCTCAGACAGAGGGCGAGGGCGGAGGGACGCAGGGCGGACTGGGTCGGCATCGCAACATCGTTCCGATCAGGGGGACACCCGAGTGTAGCAAGTGACCGGAACCGGTCCGGCCTCCCCCCGCGCGCATCGGGAGCCGATGTGCGGGCCCGTGAACCGGGTCACGGATGCGCTGGCGCCCGTGCCCGTCGCGCCAAGGGCCCTGTTCAGACCGCATAATGGCCGCGGTTCGGCCGGGGCCGGGCGACCAGCCTGTCCTCCGACGGTTGCCAAGACACTTTTCCCTGTAACATCAGTCTCCTGCAACGACTTTCTCAGGTAGTCCCATACGGTGGCACGCGAGCTTTCCGAGCGCAGCAGCAAACCCCGACGCCAGGCCGCGGCCGAGCCCGCAACGACCGGCCGCGGCCGCCAGCGCCTGTTGCGCGACATCGCGCTGATCATGATCGCGCCATTCCTGCTCTACCTGCTGGTCTGTCTGTTCACCTATTCGCCGCAGGACCCGGGCTGGTCGCATTCGGGTAGCGTGACCGCGCCCCTGCACAACGCCGGCGGCCGGGTCGGCGCCTTCCTGGCCGACGTCCTGCTGTACCTGTGCGGCTATGTCGCCTTCCTGCTGCCGCCGATCCTTGGCGCGGTCGCCTGGATCGCGCTGTTCGGCATGGACAGCGATGGCGACGGCGATGTCGATCTGGGCCCGGCGCTGCGTCTGGTCGGGATCGTCGGCTTCGTGGTGGCCGCGACCGGTCTGCTGACCCTGAAGATCGGCTCGGTGGAGAACTTCTCTGCCGGGGCCGGCGGCATTCTCGGACGGCTGGTCGGCGATTCCCTGGTGCGTGGCTTCGGCATGCTCGGCGGCAACCTGTTCCTGATCGCGCTGGTGCTGATCTCGATCACCCTCGCCACCGGGTTGTCGTGGCTGGCGGTGATGGACCGGATCGGCGCCCTCGTGCTGAAGATTCCGCCGCTGTTCCGGAAGGGCACCCAGCAGGCCAGCGAGTGGCAGGCCGCGCGCGCGATGCGCGAGGAGCGCGAGGAAGTGCGCAAGGTCGAGACCGAGAAGCGCGCGAAGCGCGAGCCGGTGAAGATCGAACCGCCGCCGGCGCCGGTGGTGGAGAAGAGCGACCGCGCCAAGCGCGAGCAGCAGATCCCGCTGTTCCACGTGCCGGACGGCTCCGGCATCCCACCGCTGTCACTGCTGGACGACCCCAAGCCGCAGGCCAAGGGCTACGACGAGGACACACTCGAAACCCTCTCGCGCCAGATCGAGTTCAAGCTCAAGGACTTCCGCATCGATGCGCAGGTGGTCGGGGCCTATCCCGGCCCCGTCATCACCCGCTTCGAGATCGAACCGGCGCCGGGCATCAAGGTCAGTTCGATCAGTTCGCTCGACAAGGACATCGCCCGCGGCCTCAGCGTCAAGTCGGTCCGCGTGGTCGACGTGATCCCGGGCAAGTCGGTGATCGGCCTGGAAACGCCGAACACCAAGCGCGAGATGATCTATCTCAGCGAACTGCTGCGCTCGAAGGAATACGACAAGGCGACCAGCCCGCTCACGCTCGCGCTCGGCAAGGACATCGCCGGCCGCCCCACGGTGGCCGATCTTGCGCGCATGCCGCATCTGCTGGTCGCCGGCACCACCGGTTCGGGCAAGTCGGTGGCGGTCAATGCGATGGTGCTGTCGTTGCTGTACAAGGCCAGCGCCAAGGACGTGCGGATGTTGATGATCGACCCGAAGATGCTCGAACTGAGCGTCTATCAGGGCATCCCGCATCTGCTGGCGCCGGTCGTGACCGACATGAAGGAGGCCGCGAACGCGCTGCGCTGGTGCGTGGCCGAGATGGAGCGCCGCTACAAGCTGATGAGCGCGGTCGGCGTTCGCAATCTCGCCGGTTTCAACAAGAAGGTGAAGGACGCGCAGGACGCCGGCCAGCCGATGCTCGACCCGCTGTTCCGGCCGAACCCGGAGCTGCAGGAAGCGCCGCCGTCGCTGGAGCCGATGCCCTTCATCG
>JBIJAD010000053.1:0-14703 GCA_044345955.1 Lysobacteraceae bacterium | reverse complement strand
GATGATGATCGTCGGCAAGAAGGTGGAAGAACTCATCGCCCGCCTGGCGCAGAAGGCCCGCGCCGCCGGCATCCATCTGATCCTCGCCACCCAGCGGCCGTCGGTGGACGTCATCACCGGTCTCATCAAGGCCAACATCCCGACCCGAATCGCGTTCCAGGTGTCCAGCAAGATCGACTCGCGCACGATTCTCGACCAGAGCGGCGCCGAAACCCTGCTCGGTCACGGCGACATGCTCTATCTGCCGCCGGGTACGGCGATGCCCGAACGCGTGCACGGCGCCTTCGTCAGCGACGAGGAAGTGCATCGGGTGGTCGAACATCTGAAACAGATCGGCGGCGGCCCGGACTACATCGAGGGCGTGCTCGAAGACGTGCAGACCCTCGGCGACGGCGTCGTGGTCGGCCCGACCGGCCTGCCCGAGAGCGGGGCCGGTGCCGGCGACGAAAGTGACCCCTTGTACGACGAGGCGGTCAAGATCGTCACCGAGAGCCGCCGCGCCTCGATCTCCGGCGTACAGCGCCGGCTCAAGATCGGCTACAACCGTGCCGCGCGTCTGATCGAGGCGATGGAACAGGCCGGCATCGTGTCCGCGCCCGAGCACAACGGCGACCGCACCGTGATCGCGCCGCCGCCGCCGCGTTGAGCCGGCAGCGACCGAGCAACGTCCAATCCCGATCGGCAAGTCCCGATCGGCAAGCTCCGTTCAGCTTGTTCTGTTCAGACTGGCCCCGTCGTTTCCGGAGCACCCCGCGCCCATGATCGCCCGTTCCTTCCGCCGCCCGTTCGCGCTTTCCGGCCTCATCCTGTTCGCATCGCTGCTGATGCTCTTCGCCGTCGCCGCGCAGGCCGGCGGGCGAGAGTCGCTCGACGGCTTCACCCGCGGCCTCAAGGGCCTGGACGGGCGCTTCAGTCAGGAGGTCTACGACAGCAAGGGTCGGCGCAAGGAAAGCAGTTCGGGCCGGGTCGCACTGGCCGCCCCGCGGCGCTTCCGCTGGGAATACGTGCAGCCCTATCCGCAGGTGATCGTCGCCGACGGCGAGAAAGTCTGGATCTACGATCCCGATCTCAAACAGACCACCGTGCGCGCCCAGGGTCCGGAAGAACAGAACAGCCCGCTCGCCGCCCTGATCGACCCGCGCCGACTCGATCGCGATTTCCTGGTCAGCGACGTTGGCCGCCGCGACGGCCTCGACTGGCTGGAGCTGGCGCCGCGCCAGCCCGACAACGCGACTTTCCAGCAGGCCCGACTCGGCTTCGACGGCAAGGGTCTGGCGCGCATGAGCGTGGTGGACAACCTCGGCCAGCGCACCGAGATCCGTTTCAGCAGTTGGAAGCGCAATCCGTCCTTCGCCGCCGGCACCTTCCGTTTCACGCCTCCCAAGGGTGTGGATGTGGTCGGTGAGCGTTGAGAAGCCACGTCGCACGTCTCCGTCCCGCCGCTGCCGCCTTTTCCGTTGTCACTGTCATGAGCCGCACGCACCACCGCCCGCGCAGCCGCGATTCTTTCCCGTCGTGGCCCGTGCGAGCGCTGCTCGCCGTCCTGCTGGGCGCGACCGCGAGTGTGTCGGCCGCGCCGCCGGGCAATGCGCGGCCGGCCTCGCCCCCGGTCAGCGCGCCCGCGCGCGCGGCGATGGCCGAGGAACGCGAAATGCTCGACAGCGTGGTCGCCGCGTCGCTGGTCGGCGCGCTGTCGGAACAGCTCGGCGGCCGTGCGGTCCGGATCCGGCTGGAGCGGATCGATGTGCAGACCACCAGCCTGCGCGACCGTCTGGTGAGCGGGCAGGGCGCGCTGCAGATCGACAACGCCGTGGAATGGCTGGGCTTCCGTTTCACCACGCTCTACGACGCCATGCTCGAAAGCGCCGGGTATCCCGAGCTGAGCATCGGTACGGTCGGGCCCGAGGGCAAGGCGGTGCCCAACGACGCCGCCCTGGTGCGCGAACTGGACGACCGCGTCGTCGGCATGCTCGGCGAGGAGTTCGGCATGCAGCAGGTGCGGCTGCAACTGGACCGCATCGCCACCGTGGAAGCCGGCCCGCGCTACCTGCGCATCGACGCCAGCGGGATCGCCGATTTCGGCCTCGACGGCAGCGCCCCGACCCGGGTCGAAGGGCTGTACGACCGCAGGGACAACACCTGGCTGCGAGTGGCCTATGTGCTGGAAGGTTCGCCGCCGGTGGCGACGCCCGCCGCGGCGGCGTCCGGCGGCTGAATCCGATCAGGCCGTGCCTGCCGAAGTGCTAAGGTGACGGCCCGCTTCCCTGCACCGACCTGCGACGACGTGCCCCGGCCCGGTTCGCCCCCTCCCGGTTCTCCGCCCACGGATCCTTCCGTACCCGGCGACGATCTGCTCGCCGCGGACCGCGCGTCCGAACGCGAGGCCCTGCGTCCGCTGGCCGAGCGCATGCGTCCGCGCACGCTCGACGACATGGTCGGCCAGCGCCGGCTGCTCGCGCCCGGTGTCGCGCTGCGTCGGGCGATCGAATCCGGGCATGTGCATTCGATGGTGCTGTGGGGCCCGCCCGGTTGCGGCAAGACCACGCTGGCGCTGTTGCTGGCGCGTTACGCCGACGCCGAATTCCGCGCGATTTCCGCGGTGCTGTCCGGGCTGCCGGAAGTGCGTCAGGTGCTGGCCGAAGCCGCACAGCGTTTCGCCGGCGGCCGGCGCACGGTGCTGTTCGTGGACGAGGTGCACCGTTTCAACAAAGCGCAGCAGGACGCGTTCCTGCCGCATATCGAACGCGGCACCATCCTGTTCGTGGGCGCCACCACCGAGAATCCGTCGTTCGAACTCAATTCGGCGCTGCTCTCGCGCTGCCGCGTGCACGTGATGGAGGCGGTCTCGGCCGACGACATCGCGCAGGCCCTGCAGCACGCGCTGGACGATGCGGAGCGCGGCCTCGGCGGCCGCGGCCTGCGCATCGGCGCCGAACAACTGCGCACGATCGCGACCGCCGCCGACGGCGATGTCCGCCGCGGCCTGACCCTGCTGGAGATCGCCGCCGAACTGGCCGGCGCCGAAGGCGAGGGCAGCGGCACGATCACCGACGCCGTGCTCGAACAGGTGCTCGCCGACCGCACCCGCCGTTTCGACAAGGGCGGCGAGCAGTTCTACGACCAGATCTCGGCGCTGCACAAATCGGTGCGCAGTTCGGACCCGGACGCTGCGTTGTACTGGCTGACGCGGATGCTCGACGGCGGCTGCGACCCCGGCTATCTCGCCCGGCGCATGACCCGGATGGCGGTCGAGGACATCGGTCTGGCCGATCCGCGCGCGCTGCAGATGGCGATCGACGCCTGGGAGACCTACGACCGCCTCGGCAGCCCCGAAGGCGAACTCGCGCTCGCCCAGCTCGCGATCTACCTGGCCAGCACCGCGAAATCCAATGCGGCCTACCGGGCGTTCGGCGAAGCCAAACGCGACGTCGCCGAATTCGGCACCCGCGACGTGCCGCTGCATCTGCGCAACGCGCCGACGAAGCTGATGAAGGACATCGGCTACGGCCGCGATTACCGCTACGACCACGATGTCGAGGGCGGGGTGGCGCTGGAGCAGACCTGTTTTCCCGACGACATGGGCGAGCGGGTCTATTACCGCCCGACCGAGCGCGGGCTGGAACTGAAACTCAAGGAAAAACTCGACCGCCTGCGCGAGGAACGTGCCCGCGCACGACGCGTCAAATCCCCGCCCGACAGGGGTGGGGCCGGTGAGGATGGGGTGCGGGAATGAGCCTGTGGTGGCAGCAACTGATGCTGGTCGCCGCCGGCGGCGCGCTTGGCGCGGCCGGGCGGTTCTGGCTGGGTGGGGCGCTGCTGCGCCAGTTCGGCGACGGCCTGCCCTGGGGCACGCTGGCGTCGAATCTGATCGGCTCGTTCGCCGCCGGGTTCCTCGCCGTCTGGCTGGAAGGCCGCGGCCCCGCGGCGCTGTACTGGCGCGCGTTCCTGATCGTCGGCGTGCTCGGCGCGCTGACCACTTGGTCGGCACTGATGCTCGAATGCCTGCTGTACGCGCGTTCGCAGCGCAGCGGGCTGATGTTCGGCTATCTCGCGTTGACCCTGGTCTCGGGGCTGGCCCTGGTCTGGCTCGGCGCGCGTGCGGCCGACGCGATCAGGCTGTCGTGAGCATTCTGTCGCGAGCATGCTGCCGCGAGCCTGCTGTGTTGAGCATGCGCTCCTGCAGCGTGCGGCCGCAAGCCTCTCGCACCGTCCGCGCAGGGCCGTAGGAATTTCCCGACACGCGAACGCGGCCTGGCCCGACGGCGCCGGTGCGCGCGATCTCCGAAGCTGGCGGCACGCGCCATCCGGCGCCCTTCGGAGACCGCCATGACCTCACGTTTCGCCCTTTCTCTGCTCCTGCTCGCCGCCGCCGCGCCGGTCGCCGCGGGCACCCTCCATGTCTGTCAGGATGCGCGCGGCGTGCTCAGCTATCAGGACACGCCATGCGCCGCCGATACGCGGAACCTGGGCACTCGGGCGTTCGAGGCGAAAGCGCCCGACCCGGCGCTGCTCGCCCGCAGCCGCGCGATCGAAGCCGAGATGGATCGCCGCAACCGCGGTGGCGGGTCGCGCATCGCCGCGGTTCGCGAAGGCCCGCGTCGCGCCGCGGCGCCTTCGCCCTGCCAGGCGGCGAAAGCGCGTCGCGACGCCACCCTCAAGCGGGTCGGACTCAAGCGCGACTTCGATCTGCTCAGCCGTCTCGACGGCGAGGTCTGGGATGCCTGCAAAGGCTTCTGACCGTACGTCGCCGCGCCTGCATTTCCCCGTTGCGGGCATCGCGCAAACCCGCTAGCGTGGGTCCGTTGCTGCCTGATGGGCAGGCGGCGCGTACAGGAGGTACATCAATGGCGAAGGCGAAGCGCACCTCGGCCGCAGCGGCCAAACCCTTGGGCAGCGAAGATCTCAAGGGGGTTCTCAAGCGGGTGAAGGCGAGCGGGTTGTCGGCCGAGGACAAGGCGGCGCTCGGCGAAATCCTCACCCAGTCCATCAAACTCAGGCAGTTGCTGGAAAAGGCGAAGGTTTCGCACGGCGGCAAGGGCGTGATCGCCTCGCTGCCGTTCGGCTTCGACATCGTCAAGTAAGCGCGCCGATGTTCGCGCCGGAGCGGGTTTCCCGCACCCTGCGGAGCGGGCTGCGGCAGCCGTTGCGGCGGCTGCTGCGGTCTTCGCCGACCGCCGCTGCGTTCGCGCAGGACCCCGCGGGGATTCCCGCGCCGGTGCTGCTGCGGCACGTGGCCGAGCACGTGTTCCGGATCCGCATGTTCCGTGCGCTCGACGCCGAAGCCACCCGCAGGATCGAGACCGAGGCGCCGGAGGTCGCGGCGCAATGGGCGCGTTACGCGCGTTCGGAAGCGGTGCACGACCGCTATTTCCTGCGCGATCTGGATGCGGTCGGCATCGGCCGCGACGCGGTCGAAGCTCTGCAGCCGTTCCCCGCCACCCGCGAGTTGGGCGCGTGGGCCGCCGGCGCCATGGCGGTCTACGGCGCACTGCCGGTGGTGCTGTATTCCTTCTGGGCGGAACAGAATTCGGACACCGGTTCGGCTGCGGTGATCGAACGCACCCGCGCCGGCTTCGGCCCGCTCGCGGTGCGCGGCGCGGCTGCGCATCGTGCGCTCGACGATGGTCAGGACCACCCGGCCCTGATCGACGCGGTGCTGGCCGGTCTGATCCGCGACGAGGCCGGGCTGCTGCTCGCGATCGATCTGCTCGAAGCGATCAGTGAGCTGATCGGTCGCTATTTCTCCGAACTCGACGCCTGGGGCCGTACGGGCGGCGACGCGCTGTTCGTGGCCGCGGCTGCGTGCGAGCATCGCGCGCGGACGACGGAGACGACCGTGGAGGCGCGGGCAGCGCATTGATCCGGGTCGGGATTCTCGGGGGCGGACATATCGGCCTCGCGCTGGCCGCATTGTTGGGTGCGCGCGAAGGCTGTCGGGTCGGGATGTGGGGACGATCGCTACCGCAGCATGGACATCTGCGCGTCGATGCCTGGGCGGCTGCGACCGCGTCGGCGCCGGCGCGCCGGTGCGCGCGTGCCGAGGTGCAGGCATGCGACGCGCCCGAGGCCGCGATCGCCGGCGCCGATGTGGTGGTGCTGGCGGTCCCCGCGCATGTGCGTGCGGCGTTGCTGCGCCCGCTGGTGCCTGCGCTCGCGGATTGCCGCCTGTTGCTGGCCTGGGAAGGCAGCGGACGGCTGGCCGAAACCGTGGATGCGCTCGGCCTGCAACGGCCGACGATCGTCGGCCTGCAGCGCAGCCCGCTGCTGTGTCGGGCGACCCCCGCGCCGCAGGCGCAGACCGATGCCGCGCGCAGCCGGCGCACGGTGCGCATCCTCGGCGTACGCGACAGCGTGGTCGCCGCGTGTCTGCGCCGCAGCGACATCGCGCATGCGCGGCGGGTACTGCGCGCGCTGCTGCCTCTGCGTCTGCGCTTCGCACCGGATTACGCCTGCGTACGTCTGTCGCCGGGCAACCCCTTGACCCATCCGGCGCGTCTGTACGCCTGTGCCGCCACCCCGCTGCGGGCCGGTACGCGCGGCACCCGTTTCTACGCCGACTGGGACGATGCGGCCTCGCAGGTCCTGCTGGCCCTGCATGGCGAACTGGCGCGCCTGCGCGATGCGCGCGGCCTGCCGCGCAGCCACTTGCGCACGCTGGCGGATGCGGCGCGACCGTGGACGCCCGCGGCGCTGACCCGCTTCACCCGCGAAGCGACCGCATTGCGCGCGGTGCGGCTGCCGCTGAGCCCGGTCGAGGAGGGCATCGGGATGTCGCGATGGGAGATCGCGCATCGTTTTTTCGCCGAAGACATCGGTGAAGGTCTCGCCACGATCCTCGCCGATGCGGACGCGGCCGGCGTCGCGATGCCGACCGCGTCGGCGATCGTGCAGTGGTATCGCGGGCTCGCCGCGGGCTCGGAAACGCTTGCGGCAGACGAAGCGGTGGCGGCGTCGTGCTGACCGTCGCGATCTGCGGGGACGGGCCGATCGCGCATTCGCTGGCCGCCGCCTGCGGCGCACGCGGATTGCCGCCGCGACTGCTGGTCGCGGACCCGACGCAGTGGGGACATCGGCTGGCCTCGACCTGGCCGGACGGCAGCCGACGGTCGACACCGATCGCGTCGGTCACCGACGATCCCGCCGCGGTGCTCGCCGGCGCCGAACTGGTGTTCCTCTGCGTGCCGCATGCGGCCATCGACGCCACCCTGCACCGGATCGCACCGCATCTCGATCCCGGCGCGCTGGTCGGCGCTGTGCCCGGCTTCGGCGGTTTCGGCCCGCTGGCGCGACGCCGGATCGGCCATGTCGACTGTCTGTTCGGCACCCAGCGCATCCCGTTCGTGGTCCGCGCCTGCAGGCCCGGGCGCAGCGTGCATATCGGCGGCATCCGCCGTCAGACCTTCGTCGGCACCATGCCCGCGGCTCGCGCCCGGCCGCTGGCCGAATTGCTGGCCGCCACGCTGGGCGTGCGCACCGTACCGGTCCCGCACTATTTCAGTATCGAACTCAGTCCTTCCAATTCCATCGTCAACCCGGCCCGCCTGTACGCATTGTTCGGGCCGGAGGCGGACGAAAGCCCCGGCCCGGGTACCGGTTTCTTCAGCGACTGGAACGCAGCCGCATCGCATGTGCTGCTGAAGCTTGATCGCGAACTGCAGGATGCGCGCCGCCGAGTCCCGCGCGACACCGCATTCGTGGCGCCGATGCTGCCGCAGTACGACGCCTGCGACGCCGGGATGCTGACCGACCGCATCCGCAGTCTGCATGCGCTGGCCGGTCGGTCGGTCCCGCTGCGCAACGGCCGTCTCGACCTGCGCAGCGCCTATGTGCGCGAGGATATCGACATCGGCCTGCGCCTGATCCGCGACATCCTGCATCTGGCCGGTGCCGACACCCCGACGATGGACGCGATCCTCGCCTGGCGCGCGGGGCTGGCGACGGCCACGCGGCGCAGCAGGACCGCCAAGGCCCCCGGGCCGTTGTCGCAATTCGCCGACATCGAGGCGCTCGCGCGAGCGCTGGATTGAAGAAGCGCTGGATCGCAGCGCTCGACTGAAACGCGGCAGGCGCGCGCTCAGGGCAACACCGCGTCCATCGCTTCCTGCTCGACGCAGACCGGGTTCGCCTGCAGTTCAGTGGCGAGATCGTGCCAGCCGGCGCGTTGCGCGGAGGCGATCATTTTCTCCAGCGCCGTGGCGGTGGGTATGGCGGAGCCGGGCGGTGCGTCACGGGGCGACATCCGCCAGGGTTGCAGGGCCTTGCCGGCCTCTGCGGCGACTGCGGCCAGCACTGCGGCGATGCGGAAGCCGCCTTCGTCGATGTCGCCCCAGTGATGCAGCCGGGTCGAAGCCGGCAGACCGTGGAGCACCCGCGCGTAGAACGCACGCCAGGGCGGCGAGGGCATGCCGCCGGTGTACAGCAGCAGCCCGTCGCCGTCGCCGAGCGCGCGCGCCGCGTCGTGGAAGCTGGTGAGGTTCTCGATCGTCAGCAGATGCTGCGCGGTCGTGTTCAAGGTACGCACCGCATCCACCGGCAGTCCCAGATACGGCCGGCGCAGGGGCAGGGCGCCGTCGTCGAGCACCGCTTCGCCGCGACCGGCGATCAGCACCGGCTGCGGTTCGCGGCGCAGGCCGAGCGCGGACCAGATCTGGGCCTGCTCCAGGCCGGAGGGTTCCGGTTCTCCCGTCAGCAGCAGATCGAGCCAGCGCGTGAGCGATTCCAGTCGCTTGCTGTCGCCGAACAGGCGCACGCTCTCGCGCCGCAGCAGGCGTTCCTGGGCCGGATCGGCGCGACGCGCATCGACCGCGCGGATCGCATCAAGGAGGGTGTCGGCGGCTTCGGCGCCCTGACCGCGCACACGGCGTCCGCTGCGCCAGCGCGCCAGCACCTCGTCCAGTACCGGATGCGCTGCGCGATGCTCGGCGAACGCGGCCTCGGCCGCGCGCAGTGCATCGGTCTGCAGCGGCAGTCCGAGATGCGCAGCGAGCGCCGCAAGGTCGCGCAGGCGCAGCCGCTGCAGGCGGCGGTCGTCGCGACCGAAATCCTCCGGCTCGGCGACGATCGCGCCGGCGCGCACCGCGAGTGCGATCTCGGACTCGAAGGTCTCGAAGTCGCGCAGCGGCTGCAGGCCGACGTATTCCGGGCACTTCGCAGCGGTCATCGGCATTTGCACCGGTTTGTCTGCGCCGCGCACCTGCGCCTGTTCGCCGAGCCTGAACAGCCGCGCCAGCGCGCGCCGCGCCGGGCTGTCGTCCATGGGCCCGGCGACGCTCATGTCGCCGCCCGTTCGGCCTCGATCCGTGCGATCTCGGCCTGCAGCAGTTCCGGATGCAGCGCGAATTGATCGCTGTGCAGCAGGGCGCGGCCGGCGTCGGTCACCTGGATGCGTTCGACCTGCAGCAGCGGGCCGTCGCGGAACAGTTCGATGTAGCTGTCGAGCACACCGGTGAGCGTGCCCTGGGCGGTGTCCGGTGCGGCCAGGATCAACTGCAGCCCGAGCGAGCGCAGGTATTCGGTGGTGGCGCGGGCGTTCTGGGCGTCGATCTTGTCGCCGAACTCGTCGAGCATGATCAGGCCGAGCCCGCCGAGTTCGCCGTCGCGTTTGCCGTAGGCCGCAGCCAGCGCGGCGCCGGCGATCACGTACATCGGCGCGCGGTGTTCGCCGCCCGAGCCCGAGCGCATGCGCTCGCTGAGTGTGCCGATCACCCGATCTTCCTGGCGGATCGCGACCTCGAAATTGAAGAAGCGGCGATAGTCGTCGAGCGGGGAGGGCGCGCTGCCGCGGCCGCCGACCTTGTCCTCGACGATGTCGCGGAACGCCGCCGGCACTTCGCCGGCGCTGCCGAACAGGGTGTCGGTATCGCCGACATCGGCGACCTTGTGAATGAAGCGGTGCAGGTCCTTGAACTCCGGCGCGACTTCGCAGCGGAACTGGTAGCGCTCGTTGTTGGAGAACGCGGGGCTGTGCGACAGGGTGCGGTTGAGTGTCCTGATCTGCTGGTCGAGGCGCCGGAAATTGTCGTAGAGCGCGGACGCGACGTTGCTGCGGAAGGTCTCGACCGCGGTCGTGTAGGCTTCTTCGGCACGGGCGCGATGCTGGACCAGCTCGGTGCCTTCCAGATGCGCGATCTCGCCTTCGAGCAGACGCGAGGCCTCGCGCCAGTCGCCGGCTTCGATTTCCAGCGTCAGGCCGTGGTCCTTGGCGTACTGGGCAAGGGCCGACCAGGCTTCCGGGAGCACGCCGCGCAGGGCGTTGTCGGCCTTGTCGGCGCGTTCCTGGCAGTGCCCGATGCGTTCGCTCAACTCCGTGTACTTCCCGTCGAACTCCTCGCGATGCTGTTCGACCAGATTCGGATCGACATCGACGTGACCGAAGGCCTCGACCGCGGCGCGCGCGATCCGGTCGCTTTCGGCCAGCAGGCGATCGAGCGTGCTCCGGGCCTCGTCGACCTTGCCGCGGCCGACCGCATCCTCGGCGACCAGACGCTCGACCAGCGCGTCCAGCTCCCGGCAGCGCGCGTCCAGCGCCTGCGCCTGTTCGCTGCGTCGGATCAGATCGGGGTCGGCCAGCGAAGTCTGCTGCTCGCGCAGCGAACGATAACGCGCCGCGGCCTCGCGATGGCGCAGCAGCAGTTCGTGGGTGGCGCGCGCGGCATGTTCCGCGCCGCCGATGCGGGTCCAGTCGGCGACCCGTTCTTCCAGCGACTTCGAAGCGATTTCCAGACGGCGGATGTCGGTTTCCGCACGTTCGATGTCCTCGCGCAGACGCTTCAGCCGCTCGCGATTGTCCTGCGCGCCGATCTTCAGCTCGCCGGCGCTGGGCAGGCGCAGACGGTCCACGCCGCCGCCCTTGACCACGAGACCGTCGCGGGTCAGTCCATGGCGGCTGCGCACGACCTCGGCCTCGGTATCGATGCAGCGCAATTCGCCGAGCTGACGGCGCAGATAGGCGAGCGCGTCGGCATCGCCTTCGAGCAGTGTGGCGACATGGTCGTCGGCGAAGCGGCGTTCGCCGCGCCGGCCGTTCGACGCATCGCTCCGCGCCTGGCTGGTCAGCGCGAGCTTCACGCCGTAGATGCCGGTGGAGCGGCGGTACAGCTTGACCGCGCGCTCCTCGTGTTCGGCCGGTACCAGCAGGGCATCGACATGGCTGCGCAGATAGGCTTCGATCGCGCCCTGCCAGGCGGGGTCGCGCACCTGCACCAGATCACAGATCGGACGGCAGGGGATGCCGGCGTCCTGCAGGCGGTCGCGCAGCAGGATCACCTCCGGACGGAGTTCGGCCTGACCGGCGTGCAGACGCGCCTGATTGGCCCGCGCCAGCTTCGCGCGCTCGCGCGCGGCGTCCAGCTCGCTGCGCTGGGCATGCGCGCGACCTGCGATCATCGTCATCGCCGGCGCGGCCGCGTTCAGCGCTTCGAGCAACTGCGCATGCAACTGATCGGGGGCGAATGCGATCTCGGCGTCCGCTTTCAGCTCCGACAGGCTGCGGAACAGCGCCGCCCACGGCGCCGCGGCGCGGGTCAGGGCGTCGGCATCGAGTCCCGGCAGTTCGAGTTTCGCCGCGCGGCCGAGGGTCTCGTGCACGAAGCTCGCGCCGGTCATCAGTTCGCGCTTGAGCTGGGCCAGTTCGTCGCGATCTCGGCCGGCGAGTTCCTCGAACGAGGACTGTTCGCTCCAGCCGCGGGTGCCCTGCAGCAGGCGATGCGCATCTTCGGCCTGCTGACGCGCGCTGAGCCGGTCGCTGCGCGCCTGTTCCAGCGCACGGGCGCTGCGCTCCGCGGCATCGCGCAATGCGATGAGCGCGTCTTCGGCGGCATCGGTCTGCTCGCTGTGGGCGTCGCGCCGGTACTCGGCCGCCAGCGCGCGATACGAGGCCGCGCGGGTCGCGTGCGCGGCGACCTTGCGATACTGCGCCTCGGCGGTCTTCGCCGCCTCGATCCGCTGCGCGACCTGTTCGATCTTCTCGCGGATCAGCCGGAAGCCTTCGAGCAGGGCGCGGAACTTCGCGATTTCGGTCGGGCGTTCCTCGGCGACCAGGGTGCGCACGAAATGATCGACGTCGTTCACGCGCTGCAGGTTCAGCGCGTTCTGGAACGCCTTGCGGTAGGCGGTCCGGTCGATGTACAGATTGCCGCCCGGGCGCAGATGCAGCAGCAGATCGCTCAGGAAGCGTTCGCTGGTCTGGTGCAGTTCCGGCTTGCTGCCGGCGGCCTTGCAGCGGGCCGCGATCGCGCTGCGGAACTGCGCCCAGGTCAGCGGCAGTTGCCGACCCTTCACGGTTTCGAGGTGGTCCTCGAGCGTCAATGCCACGCCCGGCAGCAGATACATGCCGTGCACGCGGTGGTCGGGTTCGTCCTCGGCCGCGCCCAGGGCGATGCCCGCGGTCAACACGCGGCCGGTGTTCGCGTCCTCGAACACCAGACTCAGATAAGTGGTCGCGGTCCTGCGCACTCGGCCGTCGTCGCCGGCGCGATACACGCCGAGGCAGTAGTCGCGGATGGTGCGCGCGCGGTGGGTGCCGCCGGCCTGCGCGTTGAAGCGGATGGTTTTGCGGTCGGCGCCCAGCATCACGATCTGCAGCGCATCGAGCAGGGCGCTCTTGCCGGCGCCGTTGGGGGCGATGATCGCGGTGGTCGCATCCAGTTCGAGGGTCTGCGCCTCGAACAGGAAGAACTGCACCAGATGGGCGCGCTTGAGCGGAAACATCAGCGGTCGCCCTCCGCGCCGTCTGCGGCGTCCTGCTCGCACATGTCTTCGGCCACGTCCTCGTCGACGCCTCCGCTGTCGTCGTCGCGGTTGTGCTGGTCCAGACGCTGCAGCCACTGCGCGCCGATGATCTCGACGATGGCCGGACGCACCAGGATCCGGAACGGCTGCGGGTCGTCGGGTTCGGGGTCGAGCAGGCGCACCACCGACCAGCGGCGAAGCGCGCGCAGGGTCTCGCGCAGGGGGCCGACCTCGGGCATCGGCCGACCGGTGAGATTCCGATATGCCTCCTGCAGCTCCGGCAATTCCACCAACGCCTCGCCCTGGTCCTCGATCTGGCCGTCGCGCATCGCCGCGTCGTAGCGCTGGCGCAGCACCAGCAGCAACAGCGTCTGTTCCAGCGTCACCGGCGTGCCTTCGCCGTGCGCGGGCAGCGCGACCACGTAGCGATAGTGGGCGTTGCGCTCCAGCCGGACGCCCAGCGGCTCCAGCGCGGCGGCGAAGTCGGCGAACCAGGTCTCGACCAGATGGTAGGCGTTCTTCGAGCCGCGATCGCTGGCGTACAGCACCTGCTCGGTGACCAGACGATAGGCGGCGCGTTCGAAATCCTGCGGCACATAAAGACCGCCGGAAAGTTGGCTGAGCGTGGTCCAGGAGCGTTTCATGCGGTGGCGACCTTGCGCGGCCTGCGGTTGTCGGTGCTGTCGTCTTCGCGTCGCAGCACGAAGCGCGGCGCATGCAGGTATGCGTTGCCGGCGTATGCGTCGGCCATCGGCGCGTCGCTGACCAGTTCGACCCGGAACCCGCGCAGCAGGCGGTGCAGGGGGTCGTCGCGGCGCAGTCCGCCCTGACGCCGGCTGCGCAGGGCGAGCGTGACCAGGGTCTGGTAGGCGCGGAAGTCCTCGATCGTGGCGATTTCCAACTGTCGGGAATCCAGCGCCTGAGAATCCGGCGTGCCGCGCCCCTGCCAGTGACGGTCGAGGTAACGCGCCAGATCTTCCGGCAGCACCAGCCGTGCGCGCTTGATCCGACGCAACAGATTCAGCCGTGCCAGTTGTTCGGGCGTGGGCTCGGGCCGGGTATTGGCGCTGCGCGGGATCGGCCGCGGTTTCGCCTTCGGTGGACGCAGGCGCGATTCGTCCATCAGCCCGCCCGGGCCGACCGGAAGGCGCAGCGCGTCTTCCGGCGCCGCCATGGCCCCGCGGCAGGCGCGGCGGAGCAGGGCGTCGAGCCGGTCCGGCGCACGCAGCCGGTAATCCAGAAAGGCGAGGGCGCGACGGTTGGCGAGGCGGATGTCCTCGTCCAGCCGGCCGAGGTATTCGTCGATCCGGTCCAGTTCGTGCAGCCGGCGCAGACTGCGCTCGAAACGCCGCTGTGCCGTGCCCGTATCGCCGCCGGCGCGTTCCGCGTACCAGGCCAGCAGGCCTTCGCGGATCGTGCCGTGCTCGATCTCGCGCAGCATCGCCAGGATCGAACTGCGCCGCGCCAGCGGATGGTCGGCATTGTGCAGGTCGGCGTAGTCGCCGACGAACAGCTCGCCGACGTAGCGCTCGAACAGGCGGCGGGCGAACACCGCCGTCGACTCGGCCCGGCTCAGCTCGGGCATCAGGTCGCGCACCTGTACGCCGATCGCGGCCACGTTCGACAGCAGTTGCCGGGCCTGATCGGCGGCCTCGTCGAGGCTGTCGCCGTGGGCCTTGCCGGCCTGCACCTGCTGCAGTTGCAGCTCGATCGAGCGCACCTTGGCGCCGACGAAGGCCGGCCCGCGCTCGGCGAACTCGACCAGCAGCCCGAGCAGCCGCGCCACCGCATGCGGCATCGACACCATCTCGCGGGCGCCGATCCGCTCCTGGCGCAGCCAGCCGGCGGCGCGGAAGCGGTCGTAGACGCCGGCCGCGCGTACTGCCAGTGGGCTGTCCGGGGCTTCGCCGTCGTCGGCCTCCCACGGGTCGTCGGTCAACAGATAACGCTCCAGCGCCGAGGCGATCTCGCGCC
>JBIJAD010000097.1:0-11414 GCA_044345955.1 Lysobacteraceae bacterium | reverse complement strand
GGCCCGAAGAACTCGTCGAACAAGCGGCACAGCAGGCGCCAGTAATGGACACGGTTGGGCGATGCCAACGGCCCGAACACGCCCTGGGGAAGCACGGAGAACAACGCGGTCTCCGCAGGTGCGACGCTCAAAGTCGGAACACTCCCAGGCCAGCGGCCGCGGTTGCGGCCATCGCCGCATTATTCCAGAACCGCAGATCGATCGGGCCGGTGGCGGAGTGCCCGGTTTCGGACCTGGGTCGAGCTGCCGAAGGCCCGCGGCGGACGCCGGGGGGCTCAAGCCGCTGGCAACCATGGTCGTGGTTTTTGCGGTAGCCTTTCGCGGCCCCGCCGTCGGCCTGGCGCGGCAGATCAAGGATGGGCGTGGGCCTCCCGGAGCGAAACCCAGGATGCAGGATACGGTTCAAGACAAGCTGCAGGCAGCGCTGGCTGGCCTGAGTGACAAACGTGCGCTGCAGGGTCGGCTGGACGGCATCGTCGCGCGCAAGCGCCTGCAGGAAGCGCTGATCGGTGTTTTCGTGGGCGACGACGTGTCGATTCTGTCCGCGGGCGGCGACCCTGATCGGACGATCGAGACGCTGCCGGTGGTCGCCGGCTGTCTGGCGAAGGTGTTGACGGCTTCATTGCTGGGGGAGGCGGTCCACGCAGGTCTCATCGCCTGGGACGATGCCGTCGCCGACCGCCTGAATCTCGGCGATCGCGGCAGGCAGGCGCTGGCCGGAGTCGCGGTGAGGCATCTGGTCGACCATACCCACGGACTCGATGCGGCAGCGATCGAGGGCGTGCCCTATCGCGACGATGGTCGTATCGATATCGAAACCCTGTGCGATGGTCTGGCCTCCAGACCTGCGCTCGAACCGGGGAAGTTCTACAGCTACGGTCACGTCGGCGCATGGCTCGGCGGCGCATTGCTCGAACGCCTGCACGGATCGCGTTACGACGCTTTGCTCCGGGAACGCGGCATGATCGACGTGAACGCCGATCGCGGCTCGACCGTGCCGTGTCCGGCGACCGGAGCCGATCTCTGTCTCACCGTCGGGCAATGGATCGAGTTCGCGCGGCGGGCGAGCGACGCCATGCCGGTGGACGCTGCCGGAACGACGGCAGCGATCGCGCTCCCCGGCTGGCATCCGGCCGAGCGGGGGATCGTGTTCGGCTGGAAGAGTTACGGCGACGGCTGGCTCGGCCACAACGGCCACAACGGCGAATACTCGGTGCTGCTCCGGATCAATCCGGGCAAACGGATCGCGATCGTGGCCACGGCCCGCGATGCGAACGGCGCTTCTTCGGTGGCAGCGGGCGTGTTCGGCGATGTGCTGCCCGAGTTCCGCATGCTGCGGCCGCCGCGTTTGCTGAAGGCGCACGAGGCGGCCGCGTATCCGGTCCAGGATCGCGTCGGACGTTATGTCCAGTCGAGGACGGTCGTCGACGTGAGCACGAACGGTGAGGGTGCGCTGCAGCTCTCGGTGGGCGACGGAACCGCGGCCGTTTCGGCGCCGCGCCAACTGCGTCCGGCGGACGGCGGGGTGTTCCTGTCCGTCTCCGGCGGCGATCCCGAGTTCATGTTCGTGCAGTTCATCGCCGATGGCGACGACGGCGAGGTGAAATACCTGTGGAACGGCCGGCAATTGTGGCGCCGGGAGAAAGTCGTTCCGTCCTGAGCCCGGTCGCGCCGCCGGATCAGACCGTTTCGGCGACCCTCGCGAGTACGAATTCGGCGCGTTCCCGGACGGTCCCTTTCGGGATGTTGCACAGCTCGTATCCGGCCTCGACGTAGTTCGTCACGATGTATTCGTACCACTTGAGCGAGGTGTCGTAATCCTGCCGGCGTTCGGCGTCGTTGACGAAGATCTCCTGCCAGGGTTTCATCACGAACACGGATTTGTTGTAGCGGTATCGTCTCAGCGCGGCGAGGTAGCGCATCCTGCCTTCCGGCGTATGCAGTCGCGCCTCCGGAATCGCCCGATCGAAGAACACCGGCGCCTGCAGCGCGGCGGCGGCTTCGTAATCGCGAATGCACTGCGTGAGCACCTCCGACGTGAATTCCGGCATGTCGATCCAGGGCAGCGCCTGCCCGCCGCGCGCCACCTGTTCGCGCACGACTGCGCGGCCGGCTTCGTGCACGATGGAATGGCCGAGGAAACGCAACTCTTCGATGAGGGTCGATTTCCCCGACCCGGACGCGCCGGTGATGATGAAGAATCGGTTGGCGCTCAAACGGAGCCCTCCCTGGGTTGATCCGCGCAACGATGGAAGCGCACTGCGCATCCGATCGCGAATCCTAATCCAACGCGATTCAGGCTTTCAACCGGTGCCCCGAGAACTGCGGACGAAGCGAATGCCGGCGATTTCCCGCAATGGAAGCGCCCGGTTCCGGAATGCGGGTTCGGTATGCGGCAGCGTCCGTGGCGATCCGTCGGAGCGGTCCGGTGCGGGCGATGAGCGACGGCGCGAACCGGGAGCGGAACAGGAGCGGATCGTGGGCGAATCGAATGGATTCGCGTCGTCGGCATGCGGCGCGAATCGAGGCGCACGGCGCCGCGGATCGGAGCATGGGTGGTCCTGTCCGCTCGCGATCGCGAGAGATTGACAGTGCCGGATCGCTTCTGATATTGATCCGCAGGTGCCTGATGGTTCGGGCGGTTTGCGTGTACGCTTCTGTCGCGCGCCGCTCTGCAGGATCGGGCGCCGTGTCGGGCGGATGCGCCCGATCAGCGAGGGCGATCGTGGTCGCCGGCGGTGCCTCCCGCAGCGAGGTGCCGTTCCGGGCGCGGCGAAACGCCCGCTTCCCCAGGGAAGGTGCGGCAGGGGGACCGATCGCACGCGCGGATCCATCGCATTCGGCGCCGATCGTCTCCGGCTCAACAAGGTTCGTGAAGTGGACTCTGCAACGATCAATCCTCCGCTGCTGCGGAACTTTCCGGTTCAGGGTCCTCGATTGCTGCGTGGCGCACCGCCACTCACCGTCTTCGAAAGTCGCCTCTCCCGGCCGTCGCTCGAGGGATTGACGGCTTTGTGCCGCTCTGTCGGCGTCGATCTCGCATCGGGCCTGCACGCCGCGTTCGCATTGATGCTCGCACGATGCAGCGGCGAGCGCGAGTTCGCGCTGTCGACACCGTCCCCGTCGGTGCCCGCTCTGCTGCGGATGTCGCTCGACGGTCCATGCGATTTCGCCGCGCTGCTGCTGCGCAGCCGGGATGAATTCCGTGCGGCGCGCGTCGAAGTCCAGATCGACGAAACGCCCAGGTTGCTGTTCGAATTGAGTCTGGTCGAGCGCGATGGTCGTCTCGCGGCGTCCGCCGGCGACGCGACCGGCGACTTCGCCCTGCGCGCGTCGCTTCGCGCGGAAGAACTGGTTCTCCAATGGGTCCACGCCGCCGACCTGTTCAGCGCCGGCATGATCGACCGGTTCGTTCGCTGCTTCCGCACGCTGCTGGAAGCGGCGATCGCCGACCCCGGACGCGATGTCTGGCGCCTGCGGTTGATCGACGCGGACGAGCGTCGCCTGGTCGTGGAGGAATTCAATGCGACCGACGAGCCGTATCGCAGCCTGCCGATGCATGTGCTGTTCGAGCAGCAGGTGCGTCTGACGCCCGATGCGACCGCATTGGTCCATCGCGACCAGGCCCTGACCTATCGCGAACTCAATGCTCGTGCGAACCGTCTCGCGCATCATCTGCGTGCGCTCGGCGTCGACGGCGCGACCCCGGTGCCGATCTGCATGCGCCGGTCTCCGGAGCTGGTGATCGGGCTGCTCGCCATCCTGAAGGCCGGTTGCGCCTACGTGCCGGTCGATCCGCAGTATCCGCCGGACCGGATCGCCTTCATGGTCGCCGACAGCGGCGCCCACCGCGTGCTCGCGGAATCGCGGACGCTCGACGCGCTGGATGCCTCGATCGCGAAAATCGTCGTCGATTCGCCCGAGACGCGGTCCGCGCTGCTCGCCTGCCCGGCCGAGGATCCCGCACCGGCTCCCGGCTTCGGGATCGGCGCGCTCGCCTACATCATCTACACGTCGGGATCGACCGGCCGGCCCAAGGGCGTGTGCATCGAGCATCGTCAGGTGGCTCCGCTGATCGGCTGGGCGCAGAAGGTCTACGATGCCGATGCGCTGTCCGGCGTGCTCGCCGCGACCTCCATCTGTTTCGATCTGTCGATCTTCGAGCTGTTCGTCCCCCTGAGCAGCGGCGGGCGCGTGATCCTGGTCGATCACCCGCTGGACTTCGAGGGTATTTCCGCGGCGCGCGGGCTGCGGCTGGTGAACACCGTGCCCTCCGCGATCAGGGCGCTACTCGACGAGGACGCACTCCCGGACAGCGTACGCATCGTCAACCTCGCCGGCGAGCCGTTGCCGGAGTCGCTGGTCATGGACATCTACGCGTCCACATCGGCCGAAGCGGTCTACAACCTCTACGGCCCCTCCGAGGACACGACCTATTCGACCGTCGCTCGCATTCCGAGGGACGAAGACCGCGCGCCCTCGATCGGCCGCGCGATCTCCAATGGCCAGGTCCATGTCCTCGATCGCCATCTTGAACCGGTGCCGGTCGGTGTGGTCGGCGAAGTCTACGTCGCCGGCGCCGGGGTCACGCGCGGATACTGGAATCGACCGGATCTGACGGCGGAGCGTTTCATCGCCGATCCGTTCGCCAGGACGCCCGGCGCGCGGATGTACAAGACCGGCGACCTGGCGCGCTGGACCGAACGCGGCGATCTCGACTTCCTCGGTCGCGCGGATTACCAGGTGAAGCTGCGCGGATTGCGCATCGAGCTCGGCGAAATCCAGGCGCGTCTGCTGGACATGGAGGCCCTGGAAGAAGCCGTCGTGACCGTGCACGAAGATGCGCGCGGCGAGAAACAACTGGTGGCCTACATCGTTCCGGTCGAACAGGGCGCATCCGAAGCCGATCTGTCCCGGGCCTGTCGCGGCTTCCTTGCCGAAACCCTGCCGGATTACATGATCCCGACCGTTTTCGTCGCGCTCAAGGCGCTGCCGCAGACGCCGAACGGAAAGATCGACCGCGCCGCCCTGCCGCCGCCTCCGGCCGGGATCGCGCCCGACTACGTCGCGCCGGTCACGGACCTGCAGAAGAAGACGGCGCGGATCTGGCAGGATGTCCTGCAGCAGGCCACCGCCGTCGGCATGCGATCCGACTTCTTCGAACTCGGCGGCAATTCGCTGCTCGCGATGCGCCTGCTCGGTCGCATCCGGCAGGAATTCCAGGTCGTCGTACCGCCGAAGGCGTTGTTCGCTTCCTCCGCGCTCGAGGATTTCTGCGCGATCGTGGCGACGGGCGGCGAGAGCGCGGCGCCGCCGCTGCTGGCCGCGACCGATCGCGACGCGGTTCCGCTGTCCTTCGGCCAGGAAATGATGTGGTTGATCGACCAGTTGGACGGGGGCAGCGCTCATTACAACGTCCAGCAGCGTTACCTGATCGACGGGCCGCTCGATGTCGCCGCGCTGCGGCGGGCGTTCGATACGCTGATCCACCGTCACGAGAGCCTGCGTACTGTCGTCGAACTGCGCGAGAGTGGTGCGGTGCAGCGCATTCTCGACGCTCCCGTCGTGCCGTTCGCGGAGATCGATCTTTCCGGCCGGCCGCGCGCCGAACAAGGCCCGGCGATCGAGCGTGCGACGCGCGAAGACGCGCTTTCGCCGTTCGCGCTCGACTCCGACGTGATGCTGCGCGTGACCTTGTTCCGGCTCGACGCGACGCGGCACGAGCTGCTGTTGACCGTGCATCACGTCGCAACCGACGGCTGGTCGGTCGACCTGACGGCTGCAGAACTCGGCGCCCTGTATGCCGCCGAGACGGACCCCTCCGCCCCGAAGTTGCCGCCGCTTCCGCTGCAGTACGTGGACTTCGCGCTGTGGCAACGGCGCTGGCTGCAGCCCGAGGTCCTGGATGAGCAGGCGCGCTACTGGATGCGGCAGCTTGCGGACGCGCGTCCCGTCCAAGGCCTGCCGCTCGATCGACCGCGGCAAGCGGACCTGGACTTCAGTGCCGCCACCCTGCACACCACGATCCATCCGGCCGCGATGCGCGCCCTGCAGGAGTTGTGCAAGGAAGAGCAGGCGACCTTGTTCATGGGCCTGCACGCGGTTTTTTCCATTCTGGTGGCGCGGCATGCCGGCGACGAGGATGTCGTGGTCGGCATGCCGGTCGCGAATCGCGAACTTCCCGAGCTGGCGCCGCTCATCGGTCTGTTCACCAATACGCTTCCCCTGCGCACCCATGTCCGGCCGGGAGCGAGCTTCATCGATCAGCTCCGGGAGAGCAGGAGCGTCATGCTCGAAGCGGTCGCCCGGCAGCATATGCCGTTCTTCGAACTGGTCGAACGCCTGAAGCCCGAGCGCTCCCTGAGTCACACGCCGATCTTCCAGATCATGTTTTCGCTCCAGGATACCGGGCGGGAACCGCTGCGCATGCCGGGCCTGCAGGTCGCGACGCTGCGCCCGCGCGTCGAGCTGGCCGTGGTCGAGCTGCTGCTGGAGGTCTCCGAAACGCCCGAGGGGATCTCGCTCGCGTGGATCTACCGCAAGGCGCTGTTCGACGAATCGACGATGCTCCGCCTGTCGAGACATTTCGACAACCTGCTGCGCGCCGCGATCGCGCAGCCCCGGCTGGATGTCGGCCGGCTGCCGATGCTCGACGCCGTCGAACTGCAGCGCATCGCGAGCCTGACCGTCAGCCCGGACGAGGTCGCCGACGATTGCCTGCCGTCGACGTTCGAGCAGTGCGTGCGTGCCGCGCCCGATGCGATCGCGGTGCGCGAGGCCGACGTTCCGATCGCCTTCGTTGAGCTCGATCGTCGCGCCAATCGTTGCGCCCATCTGCTGCGTGCGCATGGCGCGCGACCCGGCGATGTCGTCGGCATCCTCGGCGGGCGCGGCCTGCAGACCATCGTGGCGATGCTGGCCGTGCTCAAGGCGGGCGCCATCTGCATGCCGCTCGATCCGCGTCACGGGGCCGATATCGCCGCACGGCGCGCCCGCGCCGCCGACGCACGCCTGGTGCTTTGCACGCAGCCCGCACCGTTCGGGCCCGGCGACGCCATGCTCGCGCTCGTCGACATCGCCGTCGTCGACATCGCGTCGCCCGAGGCGCTGGATTCCTATCCCGATGCCGTGCTGCAGGCCGGCGCTCGACGCGCGGCGACGGACACCGCGTGGATCGCGCATCCGCAAAGCGACGCCGGCGCGCCCGGCGTCCCGCTGTCCCATGGCACCTTGCTGGAACTCTGCCGCTGGCATGCGGCAGAGTTCGCCATCGACGCGACGAGTCGCTGCGCCTTGCTCGCCGATGTCTGCTCCGACCTGGCTGCCTGGGAAGTGTGTTCGAGCCTGCTCGCGGGCGCATGCGCGATCCCGTTCGCGGATGCGGTCCGCGACGATGCGACCGCACTGGCACAAGCGCTGCGCGAGGCGCGGTCCACCCATGTCATCCTGCCGGATGCGGTCGATGCCACCGCCGCGGCGGCATGCCCTTCGCTGCGGGCGGTGCTGCGCCGGAGCGGACTCGACGCGGAGCCGCAGCCGCTGCCCGACATGCCCGGCGTCCGCCGCGCCTGGTGCCGAGGCTCTGCGGATCTCGGTGTCGTCGTCGCCTGGAGCGATACGGATGCGACAAGCGAGGAGATCGACGCCGCGCCCGTCCTGTGGCGGGGTCGCCCGGTCGGCTCGCTGCGTCTGCATGTTCTCAACGAGGCGCTGCAGACCCAGCCGTTCGGCGCCGTCGGCGGGCTGTACGCAGGCAGTGCGCACTGGCCCGACGAGGCGCGACATCCGCGGGCGAATGCGATCTGCGTGTGCGATCCGTTCGCGGACGGATCGCGGATCAAGCTGTTGCGCACCGACGGGCTCGCACGCCGGTGCGCGGACGGCGCGATCGAGTATCTGGGCGAAGCGCGCACGGGCCGGCGCCGGGCTCCGCCCCCCGAGCGCGACAAGCTCGACCTTGCCCGTCGCGCTTCCGGTGGCCGGATGCCTGCCGTGCCGAGCACGGAGACCGAGTCGGTGCTGCATGCGCTGTGGGCCCGCCTGCTGAAGCGGGAGACCATCGGCGTCGACACCAATTTCTTCGCCGCCGGCGGCAATTCGCTGCTGTTGACCAGGATGCTGCACGCCATCCGCGAGCGGCTGGGCGTGCAGTTGCGGATCAAGGATGTCTACGATCATCCGGACATCCGTCGTCTGGCCGCGTCGATCGACGGCCGCAGTCGGGTGGCCGATGTCGCCGTGCCGGTCGCGGCGAAACGCACCCGTTCCGGCTTGTCCACCAGTCAGTTCCGGATCTGGTATCTGGAGCATGCGCGCGGCGGCAACGAGCACAATGTGCCGCTGGCGATGAGGCTGCGCGGCGCGCTCGACGTTCCGACGCTGCAGAATGCGCTCGATCGGGTCCTCGCCCGTCACGAAATCCTGCGCACCGGCTTCCTGCTGGAGCAGGACATGCCGGTGCAGGTCGCATCCTCGGATGTTTCCCTGCCGATCCATTATCGCGATCTTTCCGGACTGCCTGCCGCGGACATCGAATCGCAGGCGGCGCATCTCGCCGCCGAGCATGTCGGACGTCGTTTCGACATCCGGCATCCGCCTCTGGTCTCCGCGCTGCTGCTGCGGACCGGCGCCGAAGAACATCTGCTGCAGATGAATTTCCACCATCTTGTCTTCGACGGCGCGTCGTTCTCGATCTTCGTCGAGGAGCTGATCGCGATCCACGATGCGCTGTCGTCGGGCGAATCGCCGGATCTGCCGGCGCTGCCGCACGGCTATTTCGATTTCGTCGAGTGGCAGGAGCGCTGGTTCGAAAGCGAAGAGGCCATCGCGCACGCCGGATTCTGGCGCGAATACCTCGAAGGCTGCCCGGAGCATCTGGCGCTTCCGCGGCAGGGCGGATGGCCTGCCGACGAGGACGCGCCGTCCCGATTGACCCTGACGGTCGGCAGCGAAACCCGCGCCCTGCTGATGCGGGTCGCGCAGGAACGCAACGGCACCCTGTACAGCCTGCTCTACGGCGCCTTCGCCCTGCTGCTCGGTCGTCTCGCGGGCCAAGAGGATCTGTGCATCGGCATGCCGGTCGCCGGTCGGCATCTGTACGAAGCCAACGGCATCATCGGCAATTTCCTCAACAATCTGCCGGTGCGCACCCGGTGGCAACCGGCGCAGGCGTTCGACGCGTTCCTGCTGGACCAGATACGCAATCTCGAACAGGTCATGTCGCATCAGGACTACCCGTTCGAGAAGATGCTCGAACAGGCGCCGCACCTGCGCGGCAGCGAATCGACGCCGATCTTCCAGGTCTTCTTCAACATGCCGGGCGTCGATCGGGCGATCAGCTCCCGGCGCTTGTCGGTCGATCTGCAGCCTTCGCCGGAGATCGAGCCGAAATTCGACCTGACGGTGTATGTCGAGGAAGACGACGGTACGCTCGTCTTCACCGGCCATTACAAGCGTCAGCGCTTCGCATCGGGTGTGGTCATGCACATGATGCGGCAGTACCTGCACCTGCTCGATCAGATCGCCCGTCAGCCGGGTCTGGCCTGCGGCGACTATTCGCTCAGCCCGGACGTGCCCGAGGAGGCCGGCCGGGCGCTGGAGCCGGGCCACTTCTGGCAGGGGCCGGTGCACGAGATCTTCCGCAGCCGTGCGCTGGCGCGGCCGCAGGCCGTGGCCATCGTCGAGAACGGGCAGCAGTGGTCCTATGCCGAGCTGCTGCATGCCTCGCAGGCGCTGGCGCGGCGCCTGCAGGCGCAGGGCGTCGGTCGTGGGGATATCGTCGCCGTCGTCGCCGCGCGTCGGGCTTCGCTGGTCGTCGCGATGCTCGGCATCCTGCAGTCCGGCGCCGCATTCTCGCTGCTGAATCCCGAGTATCCGGTCGATCGCGTCGCGCTGCTGGTCGATCTGGTCAAGCCGGCTTGCGCGCTGTTCGCCGGTGAAGCAGCGCAGTTCCCGACGGCGTTGAACGAGCGGCTGGCGGCGAAGGTCGCGTGCCGTCATCTTCCGACGGGGAAGGCAGGGTTCCTCGCCGAGAGCGCGGAGGGCTTCGTCGCGCCCGCCGTCGGCGAGCAGGATCTCGCCTGCGTCACATTCACCTCCGGCACCACCGGCATCCCCAAGGCCGTCGCCGGCACCCATCTCGGCATCGCGGGTTATCTCGGATGGGTGCCGAAGTGGCTGGAAGTCACCACCGAAGACCGTTTCAGCATGTTGTCGGGACTCGGTCACGACCCTATCCAGCGCGATGTGTTCAGTTCGCTGTGCGTCGGCGCGACCCTGGTCATTCCCGAGCCGGAAGACATCGCACCGCATGCGCTGGCGCGATGGCTGCTCGAACACCGGATCACGTTCGTCCATCTGACCCCGGCGATGGCCGAAATCCTCTGCGTCACCGATGCGACCGCATTCCCCTCTCTGCGGATCGCGTTCCTCACCGGCGACAGGCTCAGCGACGCCATCGTCGAGAAACTGCTGGGGTTCAATCCCGCCGTGCGCGTACTCAATTCCTACGGCACCACCGAGACCCAGCGCGCGACGACGTATTTCGAAGCCTCCGCGACACCGGCCCGACGCGGCATGGTGCCGGTCAGCGAGGCGTCGCCGGATACGGTCATCCGCGTGCTGAATGCGCAGGGTCAGCCGTGCGGTCTTTGCGAAATCGGGGACGTGCTCGTCGAAAGCCATGCGATCGCGCGCGGATATCTCAACGACTCCGAACTGTCGGCCAAGGTCTTCATCCCGTTGCCGGATGGACGCAGACGCTACCGCACCGGCGACCTGGGCTGCAGGCTCGCCGACGGTACGATCATGCTGCTCGGCAGAAAGGACGGGCAGGTCAAGATCCGCGGGTTCAGGATCGAGATCGGCGAGATCGAAGCCGCATTGCGCGCGCACGCGGACGTCGCCGAAGCCGCAGTCGTCGCCCTCGAGCGCAGACCCGGCGACACGGCGTTGGTCGCCTATGCGGTTCCGGTCGCGGCAGACGGGGACGAGCGCCGACTGCGCGCCGATATCGCCGACCATCTGCGCGCAACGCTGCCGCCGTACATGGTGCCTGCGACGGTGGTCGTCCTGGATCGCCTGCCGCTGACCCCGAACGGCAAACTCGATCGTCGCGCGCTGCCGGTTCCCGCATGGGACGAGGCGGTGTCGGCGGTGGCGCCGCGGACCGGACTCGAGGAGATCATCGCGACCGCCTGGGCCGAGGTCCTCGGCCTGGAGAAGGTGGGCGTCGAGGACGATTTCTTCGCGCTGGGCGGGCATTCGATGCTGATGGTGCTGCTGCTGGTCAAGGTCCAGGAGCGGCTGGGGCCGGACGTCGAGATCGGGCGGATCCTCTCCCATGCGACCGTCGCCGAGCAGGCGCGGGCGCTGGAAGAGGCGGGCGCGCGGGTGGCGTCGTGACCGACACGATC
>JBIJAD010000417.1:0-3277 GCA_044345955.1 Lysobacteraceae bacterium | reverse complement strand
TCGACGTTCTCCTTGAAGCGGCGCAGCGATTCCAGCTCGCCCTCGAAGATCACGGTGTTGTCGCGCAGCACGCGGATCGGCTTGTTGCGCTTGACCACGCCCTCGATGACCATCGAACCGGCGATCGCGCCGAACTTCGAGCTGCGGAACACGTCGCGGACCTCGGCGATGCCGATGATCTCCTCGCGCACTTCCTTGCCGAGCAGACCCGACGCGACCTGCTTCACCTGGTCGATGACGTCGTAGATGATCGAGAAGTAGCGGATGTCGAGGTTGTTGGCATCGATCACCTTGCGCGCGGACGCATCGGCACGGACATTGAAGCCGATGATCGTGGCCTTCGCCGCCAGCGCCGAATTGGCGTCGGACTCGGTGATGCCACCGACACCGGAGACGATCAGATTGATCCGGATCTGATCGTTGGACAGGCCGGTGAGCGCCTGGCGCAGCGCCTCGGCCGAGCCCTGCACGTCCGCCTTGACCACCAGATTGAGGCTGAGCTGGCTGCCGCCCTGGCCCATCTGGGCCATGATGTCTTCCATGCGGTTGCCGGCCTGGGCGACCAGACGCGACTCGCGACGCTTGGCATCGCGCTGCTGCGCGACGTCCTTGGCCAGACGCTCGTCGGCCACGACCACGAAATCGTCGCCGGCATCGGGCACGCCCGACAGGCCCAGTACCTGCACCGGGATCGACGGGCCGGCGCTCTGCACCTGCGAACCGGTCTCGTCGAACAGCGCGCGGACGCGGCCGTACTGCACGCCGCAGACCAGGTAATCGCCCTTCTGCAGCAGACCTTCCTGGACCAGCACCGTGGCGACCGGGCCACGGCCCTTGTCGAGCGAGGATTCGATCACCGTGCCGGTGGCTCGGCCGCTGGCGACTGCGGTCAGTTCCAGCACTTCGGCCTGCAGCAGGATCGCGTCGAGCAGGCTGTCGATGCCCTGGCCGGTCTTGGCCGAAACCTCGATGCACTGGGTATCGCCGCCGAAATCCTCGGCGACCACGCCGTGGGCCAGCAGTTCGTTCTTGACCCGCAGCGGGTCGGCGTCGGACTTGTCGACCTTGTTCACCGCGACCACCAGCGGAACGCCGGCGGCCTTCGCGTGCTGGATCGCCTCGATCGTCTGCGGCATCACGCCGTCGTCGGCCGCGACCACCAGGATCACGATGTCGGTCAGCTTGGCGCCGCGGGCGCGCATCGCGGTGAACGCCGCATGGCCCGGGGTGTCGAGGAAGCTGACCACGCCCTTCGGGGTTTCGACGTGATAGGCACCGATGTGCTGGGTGATGCCGCCGGCTTCGCCCGCGGCGACGCGGGTGCGGCGGATGTAGTCCAGCAGCGAGGTCTTGCCGTGGTCGACGTGGCCCATGATGGTCACCACCGGCGGACGCGGGCTCTTGTCGCCCTGCTGATCCTCGATGTGGGCCAGCAGTTCGGTCTCGGCATCGTCGCTTTCGGCGCGCAGGGCCTTGTGGCCCAGCTCTTCGGTGACCAGCACCGCGGTGTCGTGATCGATGGTCTGGGTGATGGTGGCCATCACGCCCATCTTGAACAGCGCCTTGACCACGTCGCCGCCCTTCAGCGCCAGCTTCTGCGCGAGGTCGGACACGGTGATGGCCTCGCCGATGGCGATCTCGCGCACCACTTTCTCGGTGGGACGCATGAAGCCGTGCTGGCCACCGCCGCTGCGGCTCTGTTCGATCTGGCGCCTGGACTTCGGCTTGGCGCGGGCGCTGGAACGGCGTTCGCGCTCGGCGGTGCTCAGATGCAACTGGCCGGCGAAGCGCGCGGTGGCGTCGTCGTCCTCGACATCGGACACCATCGCATGCGAACCGCGGTTGGGCTTGTGCTTGTGGCCGCCGCGATCGTCGGTACGTGCCGGCTCTGTGCGCGCCGGTTTGGGATGACCGTGACCGTGCGCGACCTTGGGACGGGCCGCGGTCGGCGTTTCCTCGGCACGCTCGCCGGTCGCCGGCACCGTTTCGGGGGCGGCTGCGGCGGCCTCGGCGGCGGCGCGGGCCGCGGCTTCTTCGGCCTCGCGGCGACGCTCGGCGACCTCTTCGGCGCGTTTGCGGTCCTCGTCGGCGAGACGCTGCTGTTCCTGCAGATTGCGCTGGCGCGATTCCTCCAGCTTGCGCAGGATCTCGGCGCGCTCGTCGTCCTGGCCGGGTTCGGCCCGGCCATCGGGCTGCTTGACCAGCGTGACCTTCTTGCGCACCACCACGTCGACCGTGGTCTTGTGCTTGCCGCCGCCGACGGTGATCTCCTGCTTGCGGTTGCGGTTGAGCGTGATCTTCTTCGGCCCCACCGTTTCCTCGGCGGCGCTCTCGCTCTTGCCGTGCGACCGTTTGAGGAAGCCGAGCAGCTTCAGCTTCTCGGCGCTGGTCACGGTCTGGTCGGGACCGCTGAAGGTCATGCCGGCCTCGGCAAGCTGCTCCAGCAGTTTCTCGACCGGCGTGTTCACCAGTTCGGCCAGCTTGCGGATGGTGGTTTGCTGCGACATTCGGTATCCGTTTCCTGTGGAGCGGGCCGGCGGGGGCCGGCGACGCTCGGAGTGATGCGTTGGATGGCGGGGATTCTAACGCCCGCGGGGCTCAGCCTTCCCGCTCCAGGCGGGCGATCTCCTCGGCGCGGGCGGCCAGGATCAGCACCGCGGCGCGGGCCTCGTCCAGACCCTCGATGCCGAACTCCGCTACCTCGTCCGCGGCCAGCTCGCCGAGATCCTCGACGGTGCGGACACCGTGGCCGGCCAGGGCGTAAGCGGTCTCGTTGTCCATGCCTTCCAGCGCCAGCAGATCGTCGGCGGGCTGATGTTCCTCCAGCTCCTCCTCGACCGCCAGGGCCTCGTTCAGCAGGGCATCGCGGGCGCGGGAGCGCAGTTCCTCGACGATGTCCTCGTCGAAGCCCTCGACCGCCAGCAGTTCGCCGACCGGCACGTAGGCGATTTCCTCGACCGTGCTGAAGCCTTCGGCGACCAGGATGCCGGCGATTTCCTCGTCCACCTCGAGCTTGTCCATGAACAACTGGCGGGCGGAGGCCTGTTCGGCCTCGCTCTTGGCCTGGACCTGGTCGGCGGTCATCACGTTCAGTTGCCAACCGGTCAGACGACTGGCGAGGCGCACGTTCTGGCCGCCCTTGCCGATCGCCTGGGCCAGGCGCTCCTCGGCGACCGCGAGGTCCATCGAATGTTTTTCCTCGTCGACGATGATCGACTGCACTTCGGCCGGGGCCATCGCGTTGATGACGAACTGCGCCGGATTGTCCGACCACAGC